>JAJAYX010000689.1 GCA_026785985.1 Rudanella sp.
CCTTCTCAACAAACCAGTTCAACTGCGCTTTGGTGAGCCAAAACCGGGCATGATTTATACGGGTATCGCGGCTTCGTACACCATCGACCCGGCTAATTGCCAGTGATCCAGTAATCCCCTTAGGCCATGTATCTACTAATTCGTTTAAAAATCGGGAGCTTCATCGGTTTACCTCTGTTGGTTTGGCTCATGGCCTTTCCTCCAGCGCTGGCCCAAACCTACAAAGGCTTCCGCGTAGGCCGCTATGGAGGGCAGGTCTACAACAAAACCGGCAACAGCTACGGCAAAGGGCAATTTGATATTCTGTCTATTGCGGCAAACGGAGCGGTGCGGGCGAACCTTCGCGACTATGACGGTCTGGAGGGCGAGGGCGGCCTGAGCGGGGCCATCAACAGCAACGGAGTGATGCAACTCCGGGGCACTCTCCGGTAGCCCTCCAACGGCTCTGTCTGGCAGTCGTCGGTTATAGCCGTTATGCAGAATGGCAACCTCCGCTACGCCAACCGACTGACGCTGAATGGTAAGCTAGAAGAAGAAGGCGCGACCATGACTTACACGGGGCCGGTGCCCCCCGCTACTCAATCGGCGAGTGTACCCGCCACGAACGCGGGCGGGGGCATTGTGAGCGGCATTTATTTTTGGCCACATTATAGTGAAACATCGGTCTGGTATTTTGGCCCTAATGGGCAGGTGTGGAATTATTTGCGCGAGCCATTCACGCAGGCGGGCCTGGCCGCCGAGAACGCAACCTACCGGGGAACCTACCGCCTGAACGGAGACAAGCTAATCGTGACCAACGGCAACAACTACACTAAAGACTATGCCTACAAAGTGTCGAAGGGCAGGTATTACTTAGATGATCTACCCCTGGAACTCGTAACGGGGGTGGCTAACCCGCAAGCACTGGTAGGCGAGTATTTTCATAACGGCGGCTATGGCAGTATCCAAACCGCCAAAGAACTGACGCTTGGGGCCGATGGCACCTACACCCGCTTCAGCGTTGGTTCTTATAAAGCCGACGATGGAGGACGTCACGGTGGTTCATCCGAGAACACCGGCACCTGGCAATACGCCAACCACACGCTGACTTTCCGGGCGCAAAACGGCACCGTTACGCAAAAAATCGCCATCCTGCCCCCCAAAGGTTCCATGTCTGCTGCTATCGGTGCCTTGTACCTGGGTGGCAGTTTTTACCGACGAAAAAAATAAACCTTTTTACTATGAATCAATATTGTGTAAAGGTTTGGCTACTTAAATTACGCATAAACAGGCTTTTAAAACGACCCGCCGATAAGACTTTTTATGGCATACGAATTACATACCAGACCACGGCTACCCTCACCCAGGCAATGATCAACGGATACTCGAACAGGGGCAGATATTGATCTATGGCCGGTTTACGGCCTGCCCGAATGGATCGGCGGCTTCTGAACTATACCGTTGAGTTACCGTCACTGCGGATCATTTCTAAAACGAAAACAGTAAACCCAGTAATCTTATGAATCTGTCAAACACCCGTAGCTGGCCCGTCTGGTCATTCATCGCGCTCTTCGCGGGGGCCGCCCGTTTATCCGATGCTACACCTGCCATGGTATATAAACCATTGGCGTCCCGTCTAAACGAGGTCGTAGTGGCCCGGCCTATGGCTGCCTTGCCTGCCGGCCTGTACTATATGCAGGTGTATCTGGTGGTGAGCCGCTACCTGAAAAAAACAGCCTGGTACTTTGCGCCCGATGGTATCGTTTATGCCGACGTGACAGGAGGTATAACCCCCGCCGACCTCGCCCGGCACAAAGGCTGGAAAGGTCGCGCTCGCATGATGGGCAAGGAAATGGAAGTCCGCTGGAGCGACGGCAGCGTCAGCAAATCCGAAGTAGTACAAAAAAACGGCGGCTTCGACTGGTCTACCTCCGAGTCGGGGATGTTTCTGGCCGTGAAGCCCTACACCGACTGGAAGCAACTCGTCGGCAGCTACGAGGGCGGGATGTCGTCCAGTAGTGGGGGCGGCTTTATATACACCTCGCGGTCTATTACGCTACTGCCCGATGGTTCCTACACCCGCGAGGGCATTGCGGGCATCGGCTCGTCGTACGATGGTACCGGTACGCAGGCGCGGGCTGGCGCGCTAAACCAGAACGCCGGCACCTGGCGGTTCGATGGGCAGTACTCCATCCGGTTTATCGACCGCACGGGGAAAACAAGTCGTTATTTGGTATTTCCGGCTATAAACGGCATGTATGTGGAGGATACGTTCTGCAAACGCATACGATAATACATCAAGAAGCTCATACACCAGTAACGCCAAAGGGCCTATAACCAAAAGGCCCCTTGGCGTTACTATTCGTCGCCACAAGCCAGGCGCAGAACTGGTTTGCGAGCGATGCCTCCGTCTGAAAGAACCTTCCGGCAAATGGTTCCATTGAGCAGGTCACGAAGCCCACGCCTAAACCGGTCGATGTAGCACTGGCGAATCCATCCGTCGCCCGTTCTGCGCTGCCGACCGATGATGTCCCTACACCAAGGGCCACCTCAAATCCATCTACTACTCCCTCTCTGCTATCGCCAACTCCTTCATTGCCCGCTACTGAAAAGCCCCGCCCGGAGCCGACCGAAAATTGGGTAGCGGAGAACCGGAGTGCAAAACTCGAAGCGGCTAAGTCAATGGTCGGTACAGTCAACCCACGCTTTGTAGCCCTCTGGTGCTTTGAGCGAAACCAGGCACTGCCCAGTACAGGTGAAAAGCTATTGCTCGATAATATACCTGGTGGAAGTAGTCGCTTCCCAGTCCGGTTTCTCCGAATCAAACCACAAATTTTTCTGACCTAATCTGCGCGAATAGTTGTTCTTTTCCTGTAACTTGATCGACTGAGTGCAACCAACTGAGATGACCTCCTTATGAACGCTGTCGCCGAACCCATCATTGACTTGGAACTTGAACGCCAGGAGATTCTTAAACGCTACCGACGGCTCCTGCGGGCCGCCAAACCACTGCTGAAAGACAATGACGCGAAACTGATCAAAAAGGCGTTTAACACCTCTGCCGAAGCCCATAAAGACATGCGTCGGCGGTCGGGCGAACCCTACATTTATCATCCGCTGGCCGTGGCCCAAATTGCCGTGGAAGAAATTGGTCTCGGCACCACTTCTATTGTGGCTGCGCTGCTGCACGACGTGGTCGAAGACACCGACACGACTATCGAAGATATCGACCGGCTGTTTGGTCCAAAAGTGGCTCGCATTATCGACGGGCTAACCAAAATTTCGGGCATTTTCGAGTATGGCACTTCGCAACAGGCCGAGAATTTCCGAAAAATGCTCCTGACCCTCTCCGACGATGTTCGGGTGATCCTGATTAAACTCGCCGACCGGTTGCACAACATGCGCACGCTGGATTCGATGCCCCGCGACAAGCAGTTGAAAATCGCTTCGGAAACCATTTATATCTATGCTCCCCTGGCGCATCGGCTTGGTTTATACGCGATTAAGTCGGAACTGGAAGATCTGCATTTGAAATATGTGGAACCCGAAGCCTACAAAGATGTGGCCCGGAAACTCCGCGAAACCAAGCAGAGCCGCGACCGATTCATCAGCAAATTCATTGAACCAATTGAAGAAAGCCTGGCCGAAACGGGCTACAAATATGTGGTGCGTGGCCGACCAAAGTCCATTTATTCGATCTGGAATAAGCTGAGTAAATCGAAAAAACCGTTCGAGGAAATTTATGATTTGTTTGCCGTCAGGATTATTATGGATGTGCCGCCGGAGCAGGAAAAAGCAGCCTGCTGGCGAGCCTATTCCATTGTAACGGATCACTACAAACCCAACCCCGACCGGCTCAAAGACTGGATCAGCACGCCCCGTGCCAATGGCTACGAGTCGTTGCACACCACCGTGATGAGCAAAACCGGGCAGTGGGTGGAGGTACAGATCCGAACGGAGCGCATGAACGAAGTGGCCGAAAAAGGCTATGCCGCCCATTGGAAATATAAGGGTAACGATACCCAGACCGGGCGCGGCATCGAAGTCTGGATCAGCCAGGTGCGCGACATGCTCGAAGCCACTTCGATGGGCGATAAAACAGGCGCCATTGAGTTCTTAGACGATTTCAGGAGCAATCTTTACAGCGAAGAAGTCTTTGTGTTTACGCCCAAAGGCGACCTGAATGTGTTGCAGCGGGGAGCCACCGCTCTCGATTTTGCTTTTGATATTCACACTCAGATTGGGGCGCGCTGCATGGCCGCTAAGGTCAATAATGTGCTGGTTCCCCTAAGCCATGTATTGCAAAACGGCGATCAGGTGGAGGTGATCACGTCCAACAAACAAAAGCCCAATGAAGATTGGCTCAGGTTTGTGGTTACGTCGAAAGCGCGAACCAAGATCAAAGACCTCATCAAAGAGGAAAACAAACGGTATATCACCGACGGACGCGATATTGTTCTGAAAAAACTCAAGACCCTCCGCATGGAGATGACCAATGAGTTGCTGAATCAACTGCGGTCATTTCTGGGTTCCAAAACCACCAACGATTTCTTTTACCGCTTCGGCAAAGGCCACCTCGATGTTAAAGATATTGTCCGGTTTAAGTCGGAAAAGGAAGCGAAAGAGAACCGGCAAAACAAGATCAATACCGACAATATTGCCGACGGAAAAACCTTCACCAAAGAGCTGAAGAAGATGCACGGCGACCGCGCCGATGCCGATATGCTGCTCATTGGCGAAGATATGGACAAGATCGACTACACACTCTCGAAGTGCTGCAACCCGATCTCGGGCGACGATGTGTTTGGCTTTGTGACGATCAACGATGGTATTAAAATTCACCGGGTCTCGTGTCCCAACGCAGTGGAACTGATGTCGAACCACGGCAACCGGATCATCAAGGCCAAATGGACTTCGCAACGCGATCTGGCGTTCCTGGCAGGCCTTCGTATCACCGGCACCGACCGGGTGGGTTTGGTAAACGACGTGACCCGGATCATCAGTAACGAACTGAGTATCAACATGCGCTCGGTCACGATTGATTCCACCGACGGCATTTTTGAGGGAAACATTAAGCTATACGTCAACGATACCGCCCACCTCGACACGCTCATGCGAAAACTCGAAAGCGTTAACGGGGTGTATGAAGTCGTTCGGTTTGACTGAACAGTACACAGTGAATAGCCAACAGTGAGCAGTAACTGAACCGCAATAAATGGTTGGCTGATGACTGTTGGCTGATAACTATTACTTTTGCATCATGCATGCGCCGAAACAAACGAATTTAGAAGCTGCCCGAACCATTTTTACGGCTTATCTGGAGCGGAAGGGCTTGCGCAAAACGCCCGAACGGTTTGCCATTCTCGAAGAGATCTACAACCGTCAGGATCACTTCGACGTGGATGAGTTGTATATCTCGATGAAGAACAAAAAGTACCAGGTCAGCCGGGCCACGGTCTACAACACGCTCGACGTGCTGGTGGACTGCGACCTGGTGACCAAGCATCAGTTTGGCAAAAACCTGGCGCAGTACGAGAAATCATACGGCTACCGGCAACACGACCACCTGATTTGCACCGACTGCCACAAAGTGATGGAATTTTGCGACCCACGGGTGCAGAATATTCAGAACATGGTGGGCGATATGCTCAAGTTCAATGTGATGCACCACTCGCTGATTTTTTATGGCTCCTGCGCCCGTGACCAGTGCGAAAACCGGGAGACAGTAAGCAGTGAAACCGATGGGCAACAAGGTCGGTCCGTCGATACGGCGGTTAGGGTATCCGGCTGATGTGCGGGATTGACACGCTATATAGTATTTCAAAGTTTGACTATGGTTGATGTTTTATTAGGCCTCCAATGGGGCGACGAAGGAAAAGGTAAGATTGTGGACGTTCTGGCTCCGCAATACCAGGTGGTAGCCCGGTTTCAGGGCGGCCCCAACGCCGGGCACACGCTCGAATTCGACGGAATTAAACACGTGTTGCACCAGATCCCATCCGGCATTTTCCGGACTGATATTCAGAATATTATCGGTAATGGCGTGGTGCTCGACCCCATTGTGTTCCGGCGCGAAATCGACGGGCTGGCCAAGTTCAATCTCGATTTGACCCGGAACCGCCCGGTGGCCCGGCTGATGATTTCCAAGAAAGCGTCGATCATCATTCCAACGCACCGCCTGCTCGATGCCGCCTACGAACAATCGAAGGGGGAATCGAAAATTGGCTCGACACTGCGCGGTATTGGCCCTACGTATCAGGACAAAGTGGCCCGGCTGGGGTTGCGGGTGGGTGATATTCTGTCGCCCAACTTCCAGGAAAAATACAACCGGCTGGCCAGTCAGCACAAGACAACGCTCGATCATTACGGGTTCGATTATGCGTCGGTGTTGCCGGAGGCCGAAGCTGAGTTTTTTCCGGCGGTGGCGTTCATGAAGCAGTTTGAACTAACCGACAGCGAGTATGCGATCAATGGTGCCCTGGCCGACGGAAAAAAAATTCTGGCCGAAGGAGCGCAGGGTTCCCTGCTAGACATTGATTTTGGTTCTTATCCGTTCGTGACGAGTTCGACCACGATGACTGCCGGTGCCTGCACGGGTTTGGGCATTGCACCCCGACAAATCGGTGAGGTCTATGGCATTTTCAAAGCCTACTGCACCCGTGTGGGTAGCGGCCCTTTCCCGACCGAATTGCTCGAAGAGACCGGCGAACGGATGCGGCAGGAAGGCCGGGAATTTGGCTCCACAACGGGTCGTCCGCGTCGGTGTGGCTGGTTAGATTTACCCGCTCTCAAATACGCTATTATGCTCAACGGCGTGACCCAACTGGTGATGATGAAGGTGGATGTGCTGAATATTTTCGATGAAATAAAGGTCTGTACACACTACAAAACGGCTCACCGCGACGGCGGATCGTGGGATCTCACCGAACAGTTACCGTATGACCTGGTCGATGCTGACGTAACACCGGTGTATAAGACCTTTACGGGTTGGAAAACCTCGCTCGAAACTTTTCATTCGTTCGATGAAGTCCCAACTGAACTGGCGGCTTATATCAGTTTTCTGGAAGAGTCGCTGGGTTTGCCCATCAGCTTCATCTCAACTGGCCCCGACCGGGAAGCGATCATCCATCGAGAGGCTTTATTAGCATAATTCATATTAAACTACTTAAGCATTTTGCTGAACTATCCCTGGAAATTTAAGCGACTTTTAACAATATATGATGGTTTACAAGACTGTCCTTGTCTATTTTTGTGGACACTCTTGAGCTAACCTCCCTATGAACTTTGTTAAAAACGTTGGATTTGTTGATCAAGTAGTTCGGGCCATGCTGGTCATTGATGTTGTAGCGGCCTATTTAATGGGTTTTCTGGCGGGCTTTGGGGCGTTTCTGGCGGCAATAGCAGCCGTGACGCTGGTCGGAAGTTGCCTCACCGCTCACTGTCCGCTGTATATGATACTGGGATATACTACCCGGCAGGAGTATGGAGACCGGCGACAATAAGTCCACTTTAGAAAAGCGTACTCTCAAAAGCGGAACAGGGCAAGCCCTATTCCGCTTTTTCATTATCAGTACAGTGTAATGGCATCTACTCAACGCATTATTTCCCTGGTTCCCTCGCTCACCGAACTCCTGTTCGATCTTGGCCTTGACACTGAACTAGTCGGCCTGACTAAATTCTGCATTCACCCCGCCGATAAAGTGACTGGCAAAACCGTGGTGGGTGGCACCAAAAACGTCCACCTCGACCGCGTAGCTGCTCTTTCGCCCACCCTCATTATTGCCAACAAAGAAGAAAATACCCGCGCCGATATTGAAGATCTTCAGTCCAGTTTTCCGGTGCTGCTGACTGATGTGATAACGCTTGACGACGCGCTGAAGATGATTATAACCGTGGGCGAAGATGTTGACAGACAGGCTAATGCAAGGCTGTTAACCAACAAAATCAGTGAGTCGTTTAGTGATTTGGAACGGCACGTTCAGACCCGTTCCTCGCTGCCTGCCCGCGTGGCGTATCTGATCTGGCGCGACCCGTGGATGGTGGCGGGTAGCCAAACATTCATCGACTCCATGCTGACTGTGTCGGGATTCGCCAACGCTTTTGCCAGTCAACTGCGCTACCCGGTCGTTTCACCCGCCGACCTGCAAACGGCTGACCCCGACGTAATTATGCTCTCGTCGGAGCCATATCCGTTCAGCGAGAAACATCTGACTGAGTTAAGCGAAATTTGCCCCCGCGCTAAATTGATGCTGGTTGATGGTGAACTGTTTAGCTGGTATGGCAGCCGACTGTTACATTCAGCGGCCTATTTTAAGACACTGTCCGACTGAGGCCTACTTCTCCTTACTCCAAACCTCACTTACTTTCCCTCCCGTCGAACTTAGGCCAATGTGCAGCCAATCGTCGCCGTTGAGTTTGTTGTCGAATGTAAGCGACTTGCCCACGCGGGAGTTGTCGCGCGAGAAAAAGTCGATGGTTTCGGTGTACTTCCGGTGTGCCGGTCCGACCTCCATGAGCGTGTAAGTTCCGCCCCCGGTGCCGCTGAACTGTTTGGTTTCGGGGTTGATGGCTGCCCACTGAAACCGGCTTCCTGTGAGTAGTTTGAGCGTTTTTCGGGCACCGCGTTGCATCGGACTCACCACACCGTTGTTGTTGGCGCGGGCCGTGATACGCCACAGACTGGCCATTGGTGTTTGGTCACTTACCTCGTCCACGCGGGTGAACACCTGCTGTCCGCCGGGCATAATAATGGCCAGTTGATTGTTTCCCGAAGCCAGTTCAGCCGTGTTGGTTTTGCCCACATTGGTGCTGTCGGCAGAATCGAATTCAAGGGTTGTCGTTACCTTATTGCCATCCTGTTTCCAGATCCCCCCGCGTGTGCTTACAAAACGGGTTGGCGCGTAAGTTGTCTGCATAAAGTAGTTCTCCGATACCAACAACATAACAGTTTCGTCGCCTTTGGCCATTTTCCAGGCTCCCTGCGTCGATCCGATCATCGGGCGCAGGGCAAGGGTTGACAACAGAAG
>JAJAYX010000690.1 GCA_026785985.1 Rudanella sp.
ATTTCTTGAAGAGGCATCGGTTTTACCAGTCAACAGGTCGTTTTTGGCCGCGTTCGGGGAGGAATGCGAGGGTTGGGTCGGGTTCGGTGGCGTTGACGAAGTGGCGATATTGGCCGCTCAGTTCGTCGTTTTCGACCACCGACTTCCATTCGCACTGGTAGGTTTCGACTATGTACTGCATCTCGCGCTCAAACTGCTCGTTCATGCCCAGCACATCGTCGACCACCACGCTTTTGAGGTAATCTAAACCGCCTTCGAGCTTGTTGAGCCAGGTGGCGGTGCGGGTGAGCGGCTCGGCGGTTTTGACGTAGAACATCAGGAAACGGTCGAGGTATTTCACGCATGTTTTGCGATCAATATCGGAGGCCAGCAGGGTTTGGCCCCGCCATTGCCACATACATACAGGTTCCAGCCTTTTTCGGTAGCAATAATCCCGAAATCTTTCGATTGAGCCTCGGCGCACTCCCGAACGCAGCCCGACACGCCCCCTTTCAGCTTATGCGGTGCCCGCAAGCCTTTGTATCGCTCCTCAATTTCGATGGCGAACCCAACCGAGTCCTGCACTCCAAACCGGCACCAGGTTGATCCTACACAGCTTTTCACTGTCCTGAGCGACTTCCCATAGGCATGGCCACTCTCGAAACCCGCGTCGATCAGCTCGCTCCAGATCATGGGTAATTGGTCAACTCTTGCCCCAAACAAGTCCACTCGCTGACCACCCGTAATTTTGCAGTAGAGATCGTATTTTTTAGCCACCGTACCAAGCGCGATAAGTTTGTCGGGCGTGATTTCGCCCCCGGCCACACGCGGCACTACCGAGTAGGTACCGCCCCGCTGAATATTAGCCAGATAGCGGTCGTTGGTATCCTGAATGGTGGCTTGTCTGGCCACTAAATCGTTGTGAACACTGGCCAGAATCGACGCAACGGCGGGCTTGCAAACCTCGCAACCGTAACCCCGCCCGTAATGGTGCAACACCTCGTGGTAGGTTTCGTCGCCGTTGATCCGCACCAGGTCATAAACCTCCTGCCGTGTGTGATCGAAGTGTTCGCAGAGTACCCGGCGCACCACTTTGCCCTGCTTTTTGAGGATTTCGGTAATCAGGTCGTTGAGCATTGGCACACAGCCCCCGCAGCCTGTCCCGGCCTTCGTGCATTTCTTGATGGCCGCAATATTCGTAGCGTCTTTTTCGACCACAGCCCCGCAAATATCGCCCTTCGAGATACCCTCGCAGGAGCAAATCAGGGCCGAATCGGGCAGGGCCGCCACGCCTGCACCAGCCGATTCACCGGCTCCCTGGCGACGGTTCGACGCATCGACTGGCAATAACAGTTCTTCGGGGTGTTTGGGCAGGGGTAATCGGTTCTTGCAAGTCTGTAACAGCAGGTTGTAAGCCTCAGCCTCACCCACCAGAATACCACCCAGAAGAAAACCATTTAGACTGATATTCAGTCGTTTATAAACCCCCGACACTTTATCCTCCAGCACAATAGGCCGGTGCGGAGTCTGCTCACAGAACGGATCGCCAAAACTGGCTACATCAACTCCAATCAGTTTGAGTTTGGTGGAAAGATTAAAGCCAGTGAATTCTTTCGCGCTTCTCCCCCCCTCTCCTTCAAAAGGAGAGGGGTTGGGGATGAGGTTTGCGGCTACCACGTCGGCCATGTCATAGCCGGGGGCTACCAACCCATAAATCATACCTCCATGCAGGGCGCATTCGCCAACCGCAAAAATATCGGGGTCTGAGGTTTGAAGGAGGTCGTTCACCACGATGCCCCCACGCGGGCCAACGGCCAAATTAGCTTGCCGGGCCAGTTCGTCGCGGGGTTTGATGCCGGCTGACACCACCACCATGTCGGCTTCGAGCACGGAGCCATCAGCAAATTGCAAGCCTGATACGCGGTCGTAACCCGTGAACTCGCTGGTGTTTTTGCTGAGGTGAATCCGAACGCCGAGGGCCTCCATTTTGTGCCGGAGCATATCGGCGGCACCCGCGTCGAGTTGGCGGGGCATGAGCCGGGGGGCAAACTCGACTACGTGCGTTTCAAGGCCCATATCCAAACAGGCTTTGGCCGCTTCGAGGCCCAGCAACCCGCCCCCAATCACCACGGCTTTTGTAGCCACACTACCCCAGGCCATCATGGCTTCGAGGGCTTCGACGGTTCGGTAAACAAAGATACCGTCTTTATGTATCCCCGGCACGGGCGGCACAAACGGGGCCGAACCCGTGGCCATCACCAGCTTGTCGTAGGGAACGGTTCGGCCCGTGTGGGTCATGATCGTGTGCGCAACCGGGTCAATAGTCGTTACGCACTCGCTTGTGTTTAGTTGGATGCCATTATCGGCATACCAATGGGCCGGGGCCATGCTCAGTTCGTCGGCAGAGGTGCCTGAGAAAAACGCGCTCAGGTGAACCCGGTCGTAAGCCGGGCGGGGTTCCTCGCCAAACACTGTCAGGGTGAACCGACCGGGCCCCGCCAGGCCGTCATCGGTTTGTTTCGCCAGCAACTTTTCGCAGAACTTATAGCCTACCATTCCGTTGCCG
Source organism: Rudanella sp. (assembly GCA_026785985.1). Classification (GTDB taxonomy): domain Bacteria; phylum Bacteroidota; class Bacteroidia; order Cytophagales; family Spirosomataceae; genus Rudanella. Next base: position 2,546 of record JAJAYX010000690.1, read on the forward strand.
ACCACCACAATGTTTGTCATTGTTTTAGGGGTATATAGTGGAACACAAAAGTGATTTATGTCAGAATTGCATTATTCGTTTAAGTTTTATTAAATATTGGCAAAACTTGTTTTAGGGAAATAAAGTTTGCCGTTTCTCTGAGTAAATATATGTTTCATTCTGAATTATTGACGTATTATTACTCAGTAAATTTTACGAAAATCGTTGGCGGACGATGAAAATACCCAAATTAACTCTCATTGGTGCAGGTCTCGGCGCAGCCGATCTGATCACCCTCCGGGGCATGCGTGCTCTCGCGTGTGCAGACGTAATCCTTTATGACGCTCTAATAGACCCAATCCTGCTCGACCATGCCCCGGCCCATGCCGAGCGCGTTTTTGTGGGTAAACGTAGGGGGCGTTGCGAATTTTCACAACCCGACATCAACCACCTAATTGTGCAATACGCTCATAGTTATGGCCATGTGGTGCGGCTCAAAGGGGGCGACCCGTTCATATTCGGGCGGGGCTTCGAGGAGTTGACTTTTGCTCAGGATTGCGGAGTTGAGGTATCGGTGATTCCGGGCGTATCAAGCAGTTATGCCGTCCCGGCCTTAGCCAGTATTCCGCTCACCTGTCGGGGTGTCAGCGAGTCGTTTTGGGTGCTGACCGGCACCACCAAAGATCACCAACTTTACGATGATATCCGGGTGGCGGTGCGGTCAACAGCTACGCTCTTGATTCTGATGGGCATGAAACACTTACCCGAAATCACCGATTTGTTATTCTCTGTTGGCAAAGCCGAAATGCCGGTGGCTATCATCCAAAATGGCAGCACAGCCAACGAGCGGGTGGCCTTCGGAACAGCCGAAACCATTGTGGCCGAAGTAGAACGCGAGGGACTGAGCAACCCGGCGGTTATTGTAGTAGGCGAAGTTGTGAGGCTGGCGCAGGGGATGGGGGTGCGGACAATGGAACGGAAAACGAACCGGGGTACCGTTCTAGCGGTGCATCGTTGAGACGAAAGGCTAACTTGCAGAAAAATTGGCCTTATGACCGTTTATTGCCTTGGTGTCACTTCCGTAAACAAAACGGTGGACACCTTAATTCAAGCCATTCTCTCCGATCACCTTCCTGAACTATCTTTTTCTTACAAAATAGTTAGTGATGCTACTCAGGCTGGTTGGGAAACAGTACTCACTCGGTTAGCCGACGAAGAGGAGGTTTCGCTCGTGCTTACAACTGGCGGAATTGACCCCGTAGGTTTCGTTCCCGACGCTACAGTTGCCGTTTGCAACAAACTATTTCCCGGTTTTGGTACTATTATTCGTCAGGCAGTATTGCCCACGAATCCCGCTGCCCTGCTCTGGCGCAACACGGCGGGCCTTCGCAACCAAACTCTGATTGTAAACTTACCCGACTCTGTAGAAACTATTCGAGTCGGCTTGCCGCTACTATTTCCGGCCATTCCAAACGCCATTCGGCTGGCGAAGGGGTAAACAACCTACGGCATTTCCTCAGCCCGACCACTCAGCAACTGAAATAACTGGTTGCCATCACCATAGAAAATATCGCTGATAAGCCACTTACCATTTTCGTTATCAAGCAGGTAGGTTAGCTCTTTTTTCTCGCCGAAATTGGTAAACGTCACCACCACTTCGGCCTGATCGCCATCGGTTTGGGCGGGATGCACCACAAAATCCTTAATGTCCATATCCTGGGCATTGTAGAGAGGGTCGGCATCTAACAAAGCTTGTTCACCGGTTTTAGCCACAATCGTAGCATCTTCCCAAATCAGGTCGGCTATTTCTTCGACAAAAAATTGGTCAATCAAGGCCCGATCTTTCGCTTGAAAAAAGGGACTTTTTTTGGCATCGTGCGCTTTATATAAAGCTCGAACGATGGATTCCGGCGAGTCAAAAACGGACTCCATAACGGAGGCTGCCTGCGTAATAGAGACGCTAACGTCCGCTGTTGGGGCCGCAGTTTCGTCTTTTGGTTGAGTTTGATAACAGCCTGATAAGCTACTAAGGCTTATCAGGACTGTCAGTGAGTAGATGTAGTACATTTCAGCAAGGTTTAAGCGGCTGAAATGTAGCACTTTTTATGATTTATGCATTCACCGTAGAAATCACTCCTGCCCGTGTAGCCGAGGCCGAGGGTCGAAATAACCTGATTGCTGTCGCCTAATATCTTTGTAATCATACGGTTAAAGACTTAGCTCGGCATAGTCGAGCATGGAGGTCTGGATCACTTCGTGGGCTTCGTCGCGGCCATACACATTGGTGATTTCGGTATGGGCTTTCTCGCCGGGTAAGTTCTTGTATGTCAGAAAATAATGTTGCAGGCGTTTCATCACAGCCACGGGAAGGTCGTCTAGTTCTGTAAAATGGCCAAACATGGCATCGCCTTTCAGCACGGCAATAATCTTATCGTCGGCTTCGCCTTTGTCAATCAGTCGAAACCCGCCAATAGGAATAGCTTGCAGAATAATATCACCGTGCGTAATTTCACGTTCGGTCAGCACGCAAATATCAACGGGGTCCCCGTCGCCTTTTTCAACTAATTTCCCGGTTTTTTCAGAAGCTAATTGGGCAATGCGTGCGCCACAATAGGTTTGCGGGACGAATCCGTAGAGGGCCGGAATCACATTGGAATACTGTTGGGGCCGGTCGATTTTGAGATAACCCGTTTCTTTGTCGATCTCATATTTAACCGTGTCGGTTGGTACAATTTCAATGAAGGCGGTAACGATTTCGGGGGCCTGTTTTCCTACTGGAATACCGTGCCAGGGATGTGCTTTAAAACTCTGTTTCATTTATAGATAAGTTTTAGTCGTTGTCAATAAACGTTTCCGCCTACGTATTTGTCTTTGGATAAAGGACGCAAATTTTGTATTTTTAGGAGAAAATGGCGTTTACGTCGTCTATGCACAGAAAAATCTACCCTCGGAATTTTGTTTTCATCCTGGCGCTGGCCGGGTCAACCTTACTCTCCACGGCGTTTGTTGCCGACAGATCGACCAGCAACCAATCTGCCGATTTGCTCCGACCTTCTGTTGAAAAGGTGTTCAGCCGAATCAACGCCGATGTATTGAAAAACGGACGGGCCTACGAAACGCTCACCGATGCCAGCCAACGCATTGGTCACCGACTCACCGGCAGCAATAATGGCGCACGGGCCGAGCAGTATGCCTATGACCTGCTCCGGTCGTATGGCTTCAAAGATGTTCGCTACGAAGCCTTTGAAGTGGAGTCATGGATGCGCGACACTGTGACCTTGTCTGTTGTTCCTAACAAAAGTGACAATTTTCGTGATCTGAAAGTAGTGTCGCTGGCGCATTCGCCGGTAGAGGCACACGTGCGGGGCGAAATTGTGGACGTGGGCAACGGTCTTGAAGGCGATTTTACGATTGTAAAAGACAAACTTAAAGGCAAAATCGCGCTGGTCAACATCGGTTTGAGTAATGCGAAAGGTGCCCGAAACCTGCACCGCTCTGAGAAAACAGCCCTTGCCATTCAGCACGGAGCCATTGGCGTGATTATGGTGAATCTGGTACCGGGCAATGTGCTGCTCACCGGAACAGCTTCGGTAACGGGTAAACTGATTCCGATTCCGGCGGTTTGCATTGCCTACGAAAGTGGCGTGGCCCTGCGGCAATGGCTGGCCGAAGAAAACAAAGATCATCTCCACGCCGTGATCGACATGACCAACACGAGCCGAAAGATCAAGGCGCGTAACGTAGTCGCAACCATTCGAGGGACCGAGTTTCCCAACGAAAAAATCGTGATTGGTGGCCATTTAGATTCGTGGGATCTGGCAACCGGAGCTATCGACAATGGCATCGGGTCGTTTTCGGTGCTCGACATTGCCCGGACGTTTCGCAAACTGAAACTGAAACCCAGACGGACGATTGAGTTCGTTATGTTTATGGGGGAGGAGCAGGGATTGTTAGGCTCGCGGGCAATGAC
>JAJAYX010000691.1 GCA_026785985.1 Rudanella sp.
GCATACAGTGCCCTGAATTGGCTTTCTTGATTTTCCATCCCCTAAATTCATTATTTTTGGCCACATCTGCAAACTTGTCCTACACCCGTTGAAACAGTGCGGCACTTGATGACGTGCGGGTTTACCATTACCTATGGCTATTCTCAAAGCGACGAAATTTCGCTGCTTTTCGACTTGAACGAGCAATCTTTTGGACGGAAAACGCGGAAGTTAATTTCGGTGCTGGCGGGCGAAGCCAGTGCGAAGTTCTCGGTATTGCTGGGACAAGTTGGTGCGTTCGATTGCCGACTGAGCGAGTTACCCAATTCGGCTCTCGTGGTCGATTACTTCCGATGGCGGCAGGAAGATGCTCACCGCAATGCCCTCAATGCACACTGTTATTGGCGACTCCGGCAGCAAGGGCAAACGGCGGCTCAGGCAACCCGACAAATCGAAAAAATGGGAGTTTCGGCTAAGAACGAGTTGCTGTTTCAACTGGGAATCAATGTCAACGACCTGCCTGTATGGCAAAAACGGGGAACAGGTGTAACATGGCAGGAAATGGAAAAAGACGGCTTCAACCCGATTACCAACCAGGTTGTTCAAACAATGCGTCGGCAGTTGGTAATAAACTATGAATTGGCCCTACACGAAGCCTATGGCCAGTTTATTGCGGAGATAACAACTCGCCAACCTCAAAACTAACCGATACGCGGCTGGCACTCACCCGGAGTTTGGGGTGTCTGAAATTATTGATCTGGATTTCTTCGTCGTAGTTATCAGCGATGCGTTTGCCGGGAATCCGAATTATGAGCGTGTCGGAGATACCCTGTACTAACCGCCGGGGACCTTCCACCGTGATGGTGCGGGGCCGAATATTAATGAGACTCGCTACGACAAAACGGGGAGCCAGCGCCCGACCAATCTGAAGACTATCAGGCATAAGCTGTATCGTGCGAACCATTCTGGGTTCAAAATTCAGCTCAAGCGTATCAGCAACTACGTAGTTAATACGAAGATTCTTGGCTTGCTCCCCCAACGAGGCTGCCATCGTCGAGGTGTTGATCATAGATGAACGGAGAGGATTCCGCACCACATAATCTACTGAGGGCGAGCGAAACGGTATCCAGGAATGACCTAACAAGTTCCAGCCACTCCCCGACACGTTGACCATCACCGTTTTGGGTAAGGGCGTGGTCGGCATGTACAGCGAATCGTTGTATAGAAACCGAATGGGATAGTTCACGTTGAGCGAATAGCCATCTTTATTGAGGGCATTTAGCAACCAGAACAAACTGGCGGCCAGCACACAACCCAGCAACTTTACCGGCTGAAACGAATGAGATGGGGGGGCAAACAAATGGTTTTTAGTTTATGGTCTATGGTTTATGGTTGCGGTTCCCCGCCTGGACTGACCTGACGCAACCATAAACCATAAACTACTTTATACAGCTTTCTCCGGCACTTTAGCAGTCACCTCACGGGATATCGCCGTTTTGTCGAATACCATTTTCACGCCCCGGTCTACTTCCAGTGTTACGGTTAACTCATCAACCGAAACGATGCGGCCATGCACTCCACCAATGGTGGAGACAGCATCCCCATTTTTGAGGTTTTCAATAAAACTTTGTTGATCCTTCCGCTTTTTCTGTTGCGGACGAATCATAAAAAACCAGAACACACCAATAATACCGACATACAGCAGAACGGTCATAATGGTTTGGTTGGGCATTGCCTGTGCAAGAATGGTATACATAATATTAGGATGATTTTGTTGAATTGGCACTGGCTTTTGGGCTTACCAAAACCCGGAACTGCAGGTCTGACATGGCCGGTTCGGTATTGGCAAAAATGGTGATCGTTTTGTTTTGCATCCCCATCTTTCCCTTGCTGTTGAACCGCACTTTAATGGATGACTGCTGACCGGGTGCAATCGGATCACGGGGCCATTCGGGGGTAGTACACCCACAGGAAGCCGTTATGTTGTTAATAATCAATGGATACTCACCCGTGTTGGTAAACGCAAAATTGTGCTCCACGGTGTCGCCTTCCATAATTTCGCCAAAGTCGAAAACCTGTTTCTCTTTCAGGTCAATCTTGGGCATCTTCCCGGCGGCAGACTGTTTCGAGGCTTCGGCCTGCCTGCGGTTGTCGCAGGCGAGTTGCCCCCAACCTAAACCGGCCAAAAGCACCACATACGCTATTTGTTTCATGCGTTTTGTTTCTTGATTTGGGCCATTAACCGATCCACGTCTTCCAGCAGGCGTTCGGCTTTTTCGCGGGCATCATTCACCACACGCTGTCCTTCGCTTTTCTGGAAGTTTTCAGGTAGTTCGGCAGAATTCAACAGATCATTCACCAACTGCTCCAGTTGGCCCCGGTACCTGGCCAGTCTATAGGTCAGCCGGTCACGGGTAACTTCCCCTTTGTCGGGGGCATAAAGAAGTCCCAGAACGGCACCCGTTGCGGCACCCATCAGGAAAAAGGCTAAATCACGACCAGTTCTGTTCATTTTATTTATTATCCATTAGTCCCCGTCCACTCTTGCGTAGTTTACCTTCGCTATTGAGTTTGATGGATAGGTTATCCAGAATTCCATTCACAAATTTACCGCTTTTCGGCGTACTGTACGTCTTGGCCAGCTCGATATATTCATTGATCGTAACCTTCACCGGAATGCCCGGAAAACTCATTAGCTCACACACACCAAGTTTCAGAATAATCCGGTCGAGCATCGCCACCCGCTCCACGTCCCAGTTCTGAAGCTGATCGGCCAGCAGTTGTTCATACTCCGCGTCGTTGTTCAACGCATTGTCGAACAGGGTATTCAGAAACCGTTCGTCTTCTTCCCAATCGTCGGTAAGGGGTTCCAGTTTGAGGCCGTCCATTGCCTGCACCGACTTTAGGGTTTTGATGGCCATTCCCCGCACCACCTCGCTATTTTCGGCCCAACTCAGGTCAATTTCAGCCAGAAAATCACTGATCGTTTCGTGCTTGAACACCAGGGTTCGGAGCAAATATTGCGCCAGAGCCTGATCTTCGTCGGGGGTGTGGGTAGGTTGTTCGCAGTAAGCGCGGTAGGTTTCGTCCTGTTTGAACACTTCTTTGAGGGCTTTCCGAACAAATAACAGATCGGTAGTCCAGTTGATGTTGTGCCGAACGGCCTCATTGGTGAGTGGCTGATGGCCAGCCAGGGCTTTTATAACCCGGTTGTCATACAGAGTAGACTCAAACGGAAACGGTTTTTCATCCACATCCCTATACTGTCGTTCTTTATCAACCTGCGACGCATGACCCAGCTCCACCAGTAACAGCAACACCCGCAGATAGTCATCGTAGATCCCTTTGACTTTGTCGATCATCATCTGAGCCAAATGGTTGCGATCTTTTTTACCCCGGCTTCGGTAATATACCAATCCATCGTTCGCGGCTTTGATCACCTTGGTCGGTGTTCCTTCATCTTCGGCGGGGATATCTGTTTTAACAGCTTCTTCGAACAGCACTGTGGCCAGTTTCCGGTATCCCTCCAACTGACGTTTGTCCTGGGGTTGCATCGAATTCAAGTCGGGCTGGAACGTTTCCTCAATCGCATCGAGGGCTATTTGCTGGTTGGAAAGTTCAGCTTGCCGGAGCGCGTACACTGCCTGCATTACTTTAATTCTGAGCAATCGTCTATTTATCATTCCGCCTAAATCCTATTTACTCTACCGATATAAAAAAGAACTTCTTTGAAATCGTTGCAAAATTACGGCCCATTTAGTAGTTTTCCCAACGAAAACCGTCTTGTCAATAAATCTATTGTAAAAATCTACTTGTACATGCTTTCTTCCTGCTCAATAGTTCGCGCCAGTGTAATGCTGGCGAGTGTGGCGATTGGTCTATGCACCACCAGTTGCCGAATGTCTAATCAGGCTTTTATTCAGTATCAGCGTCCGAACCATGCCCACAAATGGCCCGCCGAAGCTCTCCCTGTCGCTTTATCCGACACACTAACACCTCCCCTTTCCGGCCAACATTCGTCGTCAAGCCCCGACAGTGCGCTCATTACCAGTCAGGTAGCATCTGCATTGGAGCCTCGTCCAACGTCCACGCATAGCCGAAACCCCGAAGCCCGCGAACCGCGCCCAAAAAAATGGCTGCATAGCATCAACCTCAACAACGACCCCGCCATTGTCGACTATGCCCCCCAACGTGAGCAACCCGTACTGACGACCAAACGTAAAGTACCCGGCATCGTGAAAGGAGCGATGGTTGGCGGCATTCTGTCGCAGGGGCTTTTAGTATTCGGCACGGCCACAGGTGCGCTCTGGTTCCTGACCATCATTTTACCCTTAGCCTCAGTGTTGATCGGCATTGCTGGCCTGGCTAAAATTTCACGGCGACGCGAGGAGTTCCGGGGTAAAGGCTGGGCCATGAGTGCCATCATGCTGGCTACCGGCGCATTAGGACTGGCCCTGGTTGCCGCAGCTGCGCTCGCTACATCAGAAGTAATCTGGAAATAGGGCGAGGGGTGAAGGACGAGGGATGAAGTGTCAGCATCCCTCGTCC
>JAJAYX010000692.1 GCA_026785985.1 Rudanella sp.
GGATATATCGGTCTGGTCTCATGCCACAAAGATACACCCAAAAAGTAAATCTAAATAATTAGGTGCGGGTACTTAGCTATAACATTTTGGTTCTGCTTTGTAGAGCATCCTTGCACAAGAAGGGTTAGCATTAGTAAAAATACTATGCGGTAGAGGTTGCTTTTTTGAAGAGAGCGACGAGTTGAAAACATGATACCTGTGTTAAATGTTGAAAACTAATTCATGGCGTTTCGCCTTGGTTCGTTTGAACACAACAAAAGTCTCACCCCGAAACGCCCTAAACATCCGTACACTTACCCTTTCTCAATGGGCAGACCTACCCTTTTTCAATAGGCAGACCTACCTATGCCGCCAGCAGTTTGGCCACAATTACAACGTGGTGCATCAGGAAACCCAGCAAAGAACCCTGCCCGCCCGGTACACCCAGTTTGTGGGCCGCGCTCGCTTTCTGGTGGTCGACGGTGCGGATGCTAAGGCATAGCTTGTCGGCAATGGCCGGGCCGTTAAGTCCCTGTAGCATCAGACGCAACACCCGCTTTTCGGCCATCGTAAGCGTATTCCAACCCGGCAATGTTTCGCGCCTGGCGTAGGTTGGGGGCGTAGTAAGTAGGGCCGAGCGATAAAAGCGGCCTGTCTGTAGCGCGTTCAGGCAGTCGGTTAATTCGTTTAGCTGGCAGAACCCATCAAAGTCCAGCGTGTCAATGTCGGCCCAGAGGGTAGGCATGGTTTCGAGCGCTTCGGGCAACAGGCAGAACACGATCTGGGTTCGGGGGCCCATATGGCGGATATCGGCAAAGAGTGTGGGAGAAGCCAAAAAATCGCTGGTAAGAACCGCAAAGTGGGGGTGCTTTGTCGGTAAGGCTGCTAACAGGGAGTTTGTCTCCGTGTACAGACATAGTTCCAGTAAGCCAGCGGCTTCCGCAGCGGCACCAATAAACAACAAGGTATAACGATGGGGACACAGGGCAGAGACGTTCACGGTTATGGGCGGAATGGTGGTTTTGTAGGGTAAGCCTCTTTTACCTTAGTCGTTTGGGAGGGTCAAAATGTAATAACCAAAACGAAGAAAGTCAAAAATAATTCTGTTATTGATGCAAATGGGGGGGGGTAAGTGGCTGATAATTAATAGTTTATGATAGAAATGAGTAGCCGAAAACTTTTCAAGAAATCGTTATAACTAATCAGGTATTTTTCCTCACTATCCCGAAATCACTGTTCCCCGCAACTTGGCAATTTCCACGTCGATTCGTTTGAAGTGCATATAGTCGGCCATCAGGAGGTCGCTTTCGGCAGGGTCGGTGGTTTCGATAGTGCCGCGCCGGATTTCAAGCATTTTTTCTTCGGCCAGTATTTTCTTGATGCGGAGTAGAAAACCTGGGTAAAATTGGTCAAAGACAACTCGCTGGGCATCACGGAATTTAAATTCCTGACCAAAACCGGGGAGGAAATCGAAGTGATGGCGGGAATTTAACGACCCTGTTGCATAACAAGATCGTAGTATACGTAGTCGCGCTGCCAGCCATTGCTGTTCGGGAAGATTTCATAAGCACTTTTAATGAGTCAAACGGCGGCCAGCACGGGCAGGGTAGACAGCCGGGCTACTTCCTGCGTAACGGATTCGAGTAGCCAGGTGCGAAGTCGGCTGTGGGGTTTGGGCAGTAGCATAATCAGGTCGGCTTTGTGGTTGGCGAGATAATCGGCCAACGCGAGGGCCACATCGAGACCGGGTAAAAAGCTGAACGTATGGGGCTGATGGCGAAGCAGATCGCGGAGTTGCCGGGCGGCTTTCTGCTCCGTCGCATCCGGTTCGTCTTCCACACAAACCACATCCAGCGAAGCCTGCATCAACGAGGCAAACCGAAGGGCCGAGTCGATAGCAATGGCGTTGACGGGTTCGGATAAATCGACTGCCAGCACCATATTTTTGGGTTGATGAAACGTGGCTCCGGGCGGCACCAGCAACATTGATACGGGAGCGTGGGTAATCATGTCGGTGGCCAAACTGCCGAGTTGACGGGCTTTGAGCGGCTCGCTGCCCACCACGCCCATCACCAGCAAATCGGCCTGTTGGGTACTGGCTTCGTTGGCTATAACCGTTGCCGGTGAACCCGGTCGGGCAATAACCAACACCCCGACCGCTCCTTTGGTTGTTTTTATGATCGACCTACGCAGCCTGTTGAGCTTGCGAACGGCCACATGATATTCGGCTTCGGCGGTCGAACTCATCCACTCATGCGCCGGGGCTGTGTTGGGGAGCGGGTCGTAGGCATGAACAATAACCAGCCGCGCTCGCAGCCGACTGGCCAGTTCAAGGGCATAATCGGTGGCCCAGTGGGCACTGGCCGAAAGATCTGTGGCAACCATAATCGTGTTCATGACAGTATAATGGAGTTAAACGACGAAAATTTCTTTCTCTTCCTGGTATTGGATATACCCGTCAGACCAGCGCAAAAAAGCCCGCCAGACCCCTTTGGTAAGTTTGGCCGTTGAGATGACATGGCGGGGCCGGTCGCCAGGAGCAATAGATACCCGAACATCTTCGCCCGTGCGGGAAGCCACAAAGGTTGCCTCGCCCTTTTTGAACGACATGGGTAGCACAAAGGCCAGCAGGTGAGCAGTAGGTTCAAACGTCATGACCGTGAATGAGTGAGATGAAACGATACGACAAAGGTGGTTGACCTGTCCCGGTTGGAGCCTGATGCCCGTCAGGTAGCAAGCTGATTGTATTTAGGTTGGGGGTGAACTGAATCCCGAACGGGGCTGGCCAGCAGCAACTGCCGAAAATCAACTTCGGGAATATAGACCAGTTCCGAGTCCCCGAGGGTCACGGCTGAGTCAGTATACTCGGTTTTGTCGAGCAGGGCCATATAGCCCAAAAAGTCACCGGCGTTGTAAAGACCCGTGATGAACTCCTTGCCGTCGGCATTGCTCCGCACGGTTTTTACCTTGCCCGATTTCAGGAAATAAAGCCGCGTGGGTTCATCGCCTTCCAAATAGACATACTGCTTTTTACGCACGATATGGGCTTTTCGATCCGCCGACAGACTGTGCAGGTTGCCCACCTGCCGGGCATCGGTAAGAAACTGATCCAGACCATTTTCCTGTAGGTTATACTCCGGTTTCAGGTTGGCAAAGCGGTTCAGCCGACTCTCGATAGCGGTTAACCGCTCCGACTCGTTCGTCGAAGGGTTTGGTCAGGTAACCGTCGGCCCCCAGTTCCATGCCCTTTCGGAAGTCATTGCGTTCGGTTTTGGCGGTCAGAAAAATGAACGGCACCCCCGACAACTGTGGGTTTTTATTGAAGATGTGCAGCACCCCGTAGCCATCCAGCACCGGCATCATGATGTCGCAGATGACCAGATCGGGTTTATTTTCGAGGGCCTTTTCCTCCCCGATTTTGCCCACCTACGCCGATGTGACCATCAGTAATCGAAAATGGGGCTACAGACGGTATGAACTTACGGGTGCTGATACGCTCACCTACACCGGCAAAAACGTTACGCGGGTAAACACCACCTGGTTTTTCACAACGAATACCCGATCAATTGGTACATATACATACGACAATGATGTGCTTCGGGAATCCACAACCTTCGGCGGAACGATTACCTACCAATACGATTATAATGCGGCTAATCTCCCTACTGTCCGTAGGTCAACGGCTAACGGCGTATTGAAAGAGACAGTGCTGGTTGAGTACGAAACCTATTGACAGACCGACGTGATGACTTCATCGAAGATGCGGACGGTTTCGAGCGTTTTCATACTACAATGAACCCAGTTTTTAACACATCGACGCTTTGGTAACCAAGGCGATTTGCCCGTTTTCGTAGAAGCTGATCTGGTTCATCAAACTCCGCGAAATTTGCTCCATGGCTTGTTCGGTTAGGAACCCCTGGTGCGCAGTCAGTAACACATTGGGGTGTACACGGAGCCGGTTTAGCAAGTCGTCGGAGATGGGTTGGGTTGAGAAATCGTAGTGGAAATAGGCCTGTTCGCGTTCGTAAACATCAGCGGCATAGCCCCCTAACTTCTTGGCATCGAGCGCGTCGAGAACGGCCCCGGTTTTCACCAAACGACCCCGGCTCGTGTTGATTAACAGGGCATTGGGCTTCATAATCGACAGGGTTTTTTCGTCGATCAGGTAGTCGGTCAGGGGGGTGAGGGGACAGTGCAACGAGACCACATCGGCGGCATGAAGCAGTTCGCTGAGAGACAGATATTGCACCCCGCTTTCGAGGAGTTTGCGATCGGGGCGAATGTCGTAGGCCAGCACTTTACAGCCAAAGCCCTGCATGATGCGGGCAAACGCTTTGCCAATATGACCCGTCCCGACCACACCCACGGTTTTGTTATGGAGGTTGGAACCCATCAGTCCGTTGATGGAGAAGTTGCCGCTTTTAACCCGTTGACTCGCTTCAGGCAGATGCCGGAGCATTCCCATCAAGAGCGTAACAGCCTGTTCCGCAACTGGATAGGGCGAATAGCCGGGTACGTACAAGAGCGTCATGCCGAAGTCCGACAAAGCCTCCTGATCCACATTATCTAACCCGATACACCGCATTCCGACCACACGCACGCCAAGCTCCTGGAGGTCTTCCAGAACATGGCGGCTCAGGTCGTCGTTCACAAAGGCGCACACGGCTCCGTGTCCCTCGGCTAGATATACGGTTTCGGGCGCGAGCGTTTGGGGAATATAGGTAATGCGGTGATGGCCGGCATACTGGTCGAACCAGGTTTGCTCAAACGGCAGGGTGCTGAAAAAGGCGATATTCATGGGGTGTTCTGTCTGAAAATTAGCTACCCCAAAATTGCCACCCTGTCAGCCGCCGACTTCTGACAGGAGTCAGCAAGGGAACTGATTTTGGACAGCAAGAGGGCAGTAATACAATAGGTAGAGCCACAAACAAATGACCTGTAGCTTCGCTTTACTTTTCAATGGACAAGCAAACCACTTTCGAGATGTTTATCAGACAGCGAACCAAATCGCTGACAGACCGGCTTGACGCAGCCACGCATGACAAATCCGATGAAGCGATTCGGCGGTTGCGGGTGGGTATAAAACGGTGGCGAACCCTGTACCGATTGGTAATGAAACTCCGGCCTCCATTGGGAAAACCCGGCAAGGTCGAGCGGGGGGTAAAACGGGTGTTCAAGCGGGCGGGAACTGTTCGGACTAATCAGTTGAACCGACAACTTATCGCTCCGTTAAGACTTCCGGCAAACCTTGAAAAAGACGTGGATCGGTATTTCAAAAAGCGGGGAAAGAAAGATAGAAAACGACTCCAAAAAGCTGTCAAAACGCTAAATATCAATCGGTTGACGAAAGAAACACGCCTTATCGGTCATGCCGAGGCTGTCATTAGCCCTCTGCGGATGACGCATCAGTTGAGCCGATTGATGGAGCATGAAGCCGAAGCCATCAGCGAGCTTCCGCTCACCGACGCTTCTACAGAGCAACTCCACACGGTTCGCAAACACCTCAAAGCCCTCATCGAACTGGGTGAGGTGACGCTTATGCTCACGCCCGACAAATCGATGACCCGCGTGATGCAGCGAGCCAAAACCCTACAGCGACGATTGAGAAACTGGCACGACCAAATCGTGCTGATCGACCGGATCAACGACTATGTTGCCCGGCATCCGGCCGTGTTGACACCCGCCAAAACCCGTGCGCTCTATAAACGGCTGGACACCCGAACGCAACGACAGACCACCCGAATTCGCCATGAAGTTGCCAAACTGAGCCAATGGCTCCCCCTATTGACCCCGTGGCAGACGGTACTGTCGGTTTAGAACCTGTTTAGTCAGGCATTTCAGGCCACGCGCATCACGTCTTCGTACTCACAAAGCGACCGGATTTTTGTGCGGAGAACGCAACGTATCGGTGCTGAACCTCATGAAGCTATCAGCATCGCTTGGTGTATCACGCGCTCAATTTTTCGAGAAATGAACAGCAGCGATATAGAAAGCTACGTACAGAAACGTGCTAACATCATTACCGCGCAACTCAGCATCCACGATTGTCTCGAAGTTGGCGACCCCCATTTTTGGTTTACCAGCCCTGAATTAACTGCCATACTCAGGCACCACTTAATCGGCGTGTCGTTAGCGGGAATGGCTATTCGAACAAAGATAGTGTTCGTTAGAATCGTAGCCCGATAACGAGAATCGAAAACCCGCACTGGCTAACTGTGTCGAAATAGATAACAGGAGTTCACCGTCACCACAGGCAGGGTCTAAAACGGAAACGACCTGCTCAGGATTTAGCAAATTAATAAGTCGGCTCGACAAGAAATCAGCTAAGGGTCTGGGCGTGAACGTGGCACCGGTTTTCTTTATTTCTTCGATTTTAGTCATACGCGGTAAGATGGTTCGTGATGGAAGCCAAAGGTACTTAAGATCATTCTAAAGATTGGATTTTGTGAGTGTCAGCATACCGTAAAGTAACGCACCATCGGCATCTGCCAAGGAGAAAGTCACCCCAAATTATTCCAAATCCGGCAGTATGGCCCAAAATCAGGGATGTGGTACGACTCATTTTTATGCCCCCGGCCCGCACTGCCCATTCTCAACGGGCCACCCTAACGGCCCTGGCCCAATCCCTGCAAAAACACCTCGGTAGCCAGGTTCGGGTGCTTCGCATCGACGAAGCCACCCACCCCGAAGTGGTGCAAAGTTTTGGCATTGTTCAAACACCCGCTTTTGTGCTGGTGCGACAAGGCGTGGAAATCTGGTGGCAGGAAGGTATTCCCGACGAGGCCACCCTCAGATAAGTGATGAATCGGGTCATTGAATAATGCCTTGATTTTCAGATATTTGTTGTCAATGCACTACTTCACCCAGTACGGATGTCGTGTGCCTGACACAGTACTCAACGACTTCTCTTATGAATTATCACAGTTTATCCGTTGCCGACGTAGCCCGTTCGCTCGGCACGAACCCCACCGGACTCGACCCGGCCACGGCCCAACAGCGATTGGCTGAATACGGTAAAAACCAGATTGAGGATGCCAAAAAGAAAACGGTCTGGCAAATGCTGCTGCATCAATTGGCCGATGTCATGATTTTGGTACTGATTGCAGCCGCCATTATTTCGGGTGTGGTGGGCGAGTTGAAGTCAACCTACGTTATTCTGGCCATCATTGTCCTCAACACCATCATCGGGTTTGTGCAGGAGTATCGGGCCGAAAAGGCAATGGAAGCTCTCAAAAAAATGGCTGCCAATCAGGCACGGGTGCTGCGCAATAAACAGACCATTGACGTGGCCACTGCCGATTTGGTGCCGGGCGATGTCACGCTGCTCGAAGCCGGGAACGTGATCCCCGCCGATGTTCGGTTTATCGACACCCATGCCCTGAAAGTCGATGAATCGTCGCTGACGGGCGAGTCGGACAATGTCGAGAAAACCCCCGACACCCTCCCCGAAGGCGATTATTCGCTCGGCGACCGGCTGAATATGGGCTACAAAGGTACGTTCGTGACCAACGGGCGGGCCACGGCCTATGTGGTGGCAACGGGTATGGCTACCGAACTGGGCAAGATTGCTACATTGATTCAGACCGAGGAATCCGACACGCCCCTCCAAAAACGGTTAGCCAGCTTTGGCAAGAGTCTGGCCGCAGCCGCTCTTGGTATTTGTGTCCTCTTTTTTCTGGTCGGCTGGTGGCGGGGCGAACTCTTGTTGAATTTGCTGCTCGTGTCGATCTCCCTGGCGGTTGCTGCCATTCCCGAGGCCCTGCCCGCCGTGGTCACGGTGGCCCTCGCTCTGGGTGCCAAACGGTTAGTAAAAAGCAACGCCCTGATCCGTAAACTGCCCGCCGTGGAAACGCTGGGATCTGTTACCTACATTTGCACTGACAAAACGGGGACTCTGACAATCAACAAGATGACGGTGGAGAAGACGGATAAATCGCCGGATTTTGCCCTGCCTGTTCTGGCCAACGGCGACGCACTGCTAACCGCAATGGCCCTCAACAACGACGTTGCCAAAGACCACGAAGGCAACTGGCTCGGTGACTCCACGGAGGTGGGTTTGGTGCATTATGCCGCCGACCGCGACTACGAACGAACCGCGCTCGAAACCCGGTTTCCGCGCATTGCCGAACTCCCCTTCGACTCCGACCGCAAGTGCATGACCACGCTCCACCAAACCGAGCAGGGTATTTTGTGTATTACCAAAGGAGCTGTGGGGTCGCTCTTCGATCAACTCGATGCCAGTCAGAAAGCAAGCGTTCCCGACCTGCGGAAGCGCGTCGATGCGATGGCCGAACAGGGTTACCGAACCCTGGGTTATGCCGGAAAATTGCTGCCCCAACTCCCCAAAACCACCACCCCCGAAACCATCGAAACTGGCCTGCATTTCATTGGCTTTGTGGGCCTGATGGACCCGCCCCGCCATGAAGCCCGGCAGGCCGTGGCCGAATGCAAAGCGGCTGGCATTATTACGGTGATGATTACCGGCGATCACAAACTAACCGCCAAAGCTGTGGCCGAATCGCTGGGAATTATCTCGTCGCCCGATGATCTGGTGCTGACGGGGCCGGAATTGGGTAAGTTAGACGACACCGCTTTCGGGGAAATTGTCGAAAAAGTACGAGTTTATGCCCGCGTTGATCCAGCACAGAAACTACGAATTATCAGTGCGTTGCAGGCCCGAAGTCAGTTTGTGGCCATGACCGGCGATGGGGTGAACGATGCCCCGGCTCTGAAAAACGCCGACATTGGCATTGCAATGGGCATCAACGGCACGGAGGTTTCCAAAGAAGCCGCACACATGATTTTGCTCGACGATAATTTTGCCACCATCGTGAAAGCGGTGAAGCATGGCCGACGCATTTTCGACAACATTCTCAAGTTTATCCGCTACATCATGTCGGGCAATGCGGGAGAGATTTGGGCCATCTTTCTGGCTCCGTTTTTTGGCTTACCCATCCCATTGCTGGCGATCCATATTTTGTGGATCAATCTGATAACGGATGGATTGCCCGATCTGGCTCTGGCCTACGAACCCGCCGAGAAAAACTCCATGCAACGCCCGCCAATTGACCCGAAGCAAACCATTTTTGCCGACGGCATGGGCGCATTTATTCTGTGGGTTGGGTTGCTGATTGGGGCCGTAACCATCGGCATACAGGCATGGGCCATCCGTAGCGGGCTGGCGCATTGGCAAACCATGACGTTCA
This sequence comes from Rudanella sp., assembly GCA_026785985.1. Taxonomy (GTDB): domain Bacteria; phylum Bacteroidota; class Bacteroidia; order Cytophagales; family Spirosomataceae; genus Rudanella. Next base: position 9,186 of record JAJAYX010000692.1, read on the forward strand.
CCGTGCTGTGTTTCAGCCAGTTGGGCAACGCCATTGCCATTCGGTCGCGCCGGGAGTCGGTGTTTAGTATTGGCCTGCTGGCCAACAAGCCCATGCTGGGGGCCATTGTCCTGACTGTTGCCCTGCAACTGATGATTGTTTATACGCCCTTTTTCAACGACCTCTTCAACACCCAGCCACTGACCTGGACAGAGTTAGGCATCACGGTAGGGGTGTCGAGTCTGGTTTTTTGGGCGGTTGAGATTCAGAAGCTGGTTGCCCGTCGGCACTTATCCGCTTCCAACCCTCAACCCAAACAACCCCTAACACCGACCAGAGCAGGCATTGCCCCAAATCGGCCCCGGTCAGCGAAATAAATTGGGCAAAAGTGCGGATGGGTGGCACCAGGAGAGTGATACCTAACAGCAAACCTGTTAGTCCCAGCATGAGCCAGAGCAGGGCGTTGGGTCGGCGGAGGGTGGCCAGCACCGAGTCGCGAGTGGAGCGGCTGACTAAGGTGAGCCATATATTGCTCATTACCAACGTGGTAAAGGTCATGGTTCGTACCCGTTCGATGCCGTACCCGGCCTGCATAGCTTGCCAATACACGAACAAAACGGCCAATGCAATCACCAATCCCTGCACCACACTCAAGCCCAGTTCGCCTGCCGTGAAAAACGTGTCGGTGAACCGGCGGGGTCGCTCGCGCATCAGATCGCGCTCGGCGGGTTCGTTCTCGAAGGCGATGGAGCAGGTCGGCCCCATCACCAATTCCAGAAAAATGACGTGAATCGGGCTGAACAGGTTGATGTATTTCCAGCCAAACAGCAGCGGTAGTGCCACCGTCAGGATAATCGGGATGTGGATGGACACGATATAACCCACCGCTTTTTTGAGGTTTTGGTAGATGCGCCGACCCAGCGCAATGGCATCCACCATCCCGCGCAGATCGTCGTTGACTAACACCAGCGAGGCTGCCTGTTTGGCCACTTCGGTTCCGCGCTGACCCATTGCCACGCCAATGTGGGCGGCTTTGAGTGCGGGGCCATCGTTGACTCCGTCGCCGGTCATAGCCACCACTTCGCCGTTGGTTTTCAAGGCACGGATCACGCGGAGTTTGGCTTCGGGAAACATCCGGGCAAACACATTCACGGGGCCAACTTCGGTTTGTAAGTCGCTGTCAGTCATAGTCATTACCTGAATACCCGTTAACATACGGTCGGCGTTGGGCAGAGCCACCTGACGGGCAATGGCGCGGGCGGTTTCGGGAGAGTCGCCGGTAATCATTTTCACGGCAATACCCGCCCGATTGAACTGCTTAACAACAGCCTTTGCATTGGCCTTCGGTGGGTTTTCCAGCGCAATCAACCCCTTGAACGACCAGTCGAAATCGTCCTGATTATCTGGATAGGCAATGCTCGTGGGCCAGTCGCTGCCTGCCACGCCCAACACCCGGTAGCCCTGTTCGGCCAGTTGGGTGGTCTGTTTCAGGATGGTGGCGGCTTCGGATTCGGGTAGTTGGCACGCCCGCACGATGCGCTCCACGGCTCCTTTGCCCGCGACCCGCACCGGTCTGGTGTCGGCTGCATACACGTGGGTCATCATGGGGGGTGTTCCGTCGAGTGGATATTCGTATTCCATCGGGTGCGTGACTGCGTCGAACTGGGTTTCGTAAGCCAACACGATAGCCTGTTCCATCGGGTCGAAGGGGGTAAGTTCGCTGGCCCAGCGGGCGTAACGCAGTACGTCTTTTGCCGAAGGAGAAAGTGGTTCGGTTAGGGAGATAATCGTCTGCGTTTTATGGGTATAGAGCCGGGCTAATATCATGCCATCCTGGGTGATGGTGCCGGTTTTGTCGGTACAAATCACCGTGGCCGAACCAAGACTTTCCACCGTTTGGGGCTGTTTGGTCAGCACGCCGAACTTCACCATGCGGGCCGCTCCGAGGGCCATGGAACTGCTGAATGCCACCGGAATTTATTCGGGCAACACCGACATAGCAATGGTCAGGCCCAATAACAATGAGGTGGCCCAGTTGCCCGACTGAGCGAAGTTGATGCCCCACACTAATGCGAAGGCCCCGAAACCAACAAATGCCATACGCTGCACAAAACGGCTGATCTGAAGCTGTAGGGGCGTTTTCTCGACCTCGATTGTCTGTAATGACCGCCCTAATTTGCCCAACTCGGTTCCATCGCCCACGGCATCGACACGCACATAAGCACTGCCCGACGTGAGCAACGTACCCGCAAAAAAACGGTCGGTATCGGCAATGGTTTTCGTCACCGGCACCGATTCGCCAGTCAGAATGGCCTCGTCAACAGAGCAGTCGTTGGCCTGTAGCAACATTCCGTCGGCGGGGACGGTTTGGCCTTCGATAAGCCGAACCACGTCGCCCACCACGAGGTTTTCGACGGGTAAATCGGTCAGGGTGCCATCGCGAAGCACCGATATAGTGGGCTGGGTTAGCTGCCGGAGAGCCTGCAACGCCCGGTCGCTGCGCACCGATTGGAAAACGGAAATACCCGCCACAAGGATCATGGCCACCCCTAGCACGATGCCTTCCTGCCACTGCCCCAACAGCACGTAGAGCAGACTTGCCACGGCCAGCAGGATAAACATCGGCTCCGAGACAACCTCGACAACAAGCCGCCAGCCCGTTTGCGACTCGTTGTCAGCGAGTTGATTAACACCGTATTGCTGCCGGGCCTTATCGGCTTCGGCGGAGGTCAGGCCGGTCAAGACTGGGGTTGACAGCATAGTAGTTGCGGGAATCGGTCACAGAATCTAATAGGAGAACCAAAAGTACTCATATCGGTGATAAGGGCACTGCTTTTGGGCAAACTCCCGCTTAGGGCAGGCTACCCATCCTGGAGCAACCCTCGGCGACGACGGTATTCGTGTCAGCCTCCCGAAGTGCAAAAACGATTTGCGCTTCGGTGACTTTGGTTTTTTCCATAAGCGATTCATTGCGTTCCGCTGGTGTGGTTATTGAAATACCGAAAAACCGCCTGAACTCTCTACTTTATGGGAGATCAGTCACTTAGGAGAGGGTCAACAATATGGTTCTAGAAAAAGTCAACTTTTTGGTTCAGAATGAGTGTCTATTTTGTCTAAAAATAAAGCGAAAGGATTCAAAGGTAACTATTGATTAATTGTGTTACTTGCGGCTTATTTGTTAACTTCAATCAAATACTTTTACCTAATCGCTTTATGCATTCATCACTACCAACCTTCAGAGGATTGGCTATGTTATTGCTCTTGATTCTGGCCGGGTTCTCCGTAAACGCCCAGGTTTTCACGCGCAAAATTGACCCCGCTGACCCCGCTACATCAAAAGTCGCCAGGCTACCCGGCGGCACCCTTCCGGCCACTGAGTTCAGTTCGCTCGATTTGGCCAGTCTGCACGTCGAAGACGCCCTCCGTAAAGAACAGGGCCGACCCTTACGGATTGCTCAAAAACAGAACGCCAGCCTCAACCTGTTACAGGTCGGCAGAACGGTTGAAGCCGACGGGGAGCGAGTGACTTACTACGAACTTCGCGCACCGGGAGCCGTTGCCATCGGGGCCGATTTCGATCAGCTTCAATTAGCCGAAGGTACCCGGATTTTCCTCTACGATGCTGCCCGCACAACCTTAGTAGGGCCAATTACAAACACGGAAAACACGGACAACAACCATTATCTCTCAGACCGACTGCCGGGCGACCGCCTGATCGTGGAAATTCGCGAGGGGCCAAAGGCATCAGCCAGCGTGGTGAACCTGTCGGGAATTATCAACGAATATACGCCATACGGGCCAATCAGTGCCACATTCCGGCCAACGGCGACCTGCCACAATGACTTGTCGTGTGCGCCGAGTTATCAGTATGAGGCTGATGGGGTTGCCATGATTCTGATGTTCGACGGGGTATCAAGTTTTTTCCTGTGTTCAGGCTCCATGCTCAACGATACGAGGCAGTCGTTCCGGTCTTATTTTCTGACCGCTTTCCACTGCATGGATTTCAACAGCGACTTGACCATCAACGCCAACGAATCAGCCTCGACAGCGAGTTGGTCGTTCTACTTCAAGTATCAGAGTCCCACGTGTTCGCCCACGCAGGACGATAACATCTACGTAACCATCAATGGGGCCACGTTTCGGTCGGCCTCGCCCAATACCGATATGACGTTGTTGGAGCTGAACCGGCAAATGCCGTTGAGTCAGTCTATTACGTATAATGGATGGGATCGTCGGACAACAAACTACACAGGTGGCCTTTTCGGTATTCACCACCCACGGGGAAGCGTAAAGAAGATTTCATTCACGACCAATACCTTCTATAACGGTTGGAATGGCACCTTCCCGGATTCGCATTATGAGATGGGTCTGACCAGCGGGTCAATGGAGGGTGGTTCGTCGGGGTCGCCCCTGTTCAACGCCAATCGTCGGGTTATCGGGCAGCTTCATGGCGGTTCGGGAACCTGCCCCTCCTCGTCGGTGCGGTCGCTCTACGGTCGTTTCGATCTGTCGTGGTTTGGGAATGGTGCCAACAACACCCGCCTGAGCAACTGGCTCGATGCGTCGGGGACGGGAGCAACCGTAACGAATGCCGCCACGCCAAGCCTGACGGGGCCGGGCAGCTTCACGGGTTCGGCAACGTACACCATGAATGCCAACAACGCCCTCACTACCTGGACGGTGTTGGGTGGCGAAGGGGTGGTTTCGCCAGTAGTGGGTTCGGGCAACCGCGCCGAGCTCACCGCACTGAGCAACTCATCGTCGCTAACGATTGTGTTTTCGATCAACGCCGGGCAATCGTACCCTATCACCTACTCGCAGGTAATCAGCGCCGGTACGCCAACGGCCAACCGGGCTCCACAGATTCCGGTCGGCGGTATTGAAAACCAGCGCGTTGTGTTAGGGGTTATTTATGATTTTGAACTCCCTCAATTCACCGACCCCGACGGCGACCTCCTGAGCTACACCGCTACGGGCTTGCCCACAGGGCTACGATTCTTCAATGACCCAACTGGACCATACATTTTTGGGCAGACCTCTACGCCGGGTGTCAGCACGGTTGTGATCACGGCTACTGACCCCGGTGGGTTGGCTGCTTCGGCGGCATTCTCGCTGACGATACTGGAAAACCGACCTCCAGTGGCCACAACGGCCATCGCGGTGTCGGCCCCATTGGGTATCATGAGTACCTTCGCCTTATTGAGCATCATTTCTGATCCCGATGGTTTCCCGATGTCCTACACCGTAACGGGTGCATATCCGCCGGGCATGGGTCGTTCAGGTAGCAATATCACAGGCCGACCCACCACCGCCGGGAGCTACACCCTAACCATTACGGGGGTTGACAACGGCGGCCTGACAGCAACGACACCGTTTATTATTAACGTGGCTCCGGTAGCCAACCGCGCACCGGTACCCCTTAGTCCAGATCTTTCTTTCGGCACACTGCGAACCGGCTTAAACTATCGGCTCAATATTGCGGGCATCTTTACCGATCCCGAAGGTAGCACTGTAGCCTATGGCGTGATTGGCCTGCCTGGCGACTTCACGCTGACCGGTGCGAATTCCCTAACACCGGCTATTTTAGGGGGACGTGTCGATCCCGCCACTATTTCGGTAACCGTTACGGGCACTGATCCACAGGGAGCCGTTGGGACAACCCGCCTGACAATGATTTTCACGCGCCCTGCCTCAACCAGTCTGTCGTTACTGTTGCCTACGTACGATTGTAATACAGGAACGATTATTTTCAATACGGCTGGTGGAAACGGAACGAGTATCACCTACACAGCCGTAGGTGTACAACGAAGCTCGCCAACAGCCTTCTTCGGAACCGTAGAGCCGGGCTTACGTGCCGACCCAAAACCGATTCTGATTACGGCGACTCAAAGCGGTGTAACGGCAACGTATGTGTTCGACCTGGGGGCATATTGCCGTAACCTGACGCCCATTCTACCGCCTAACCCGGTACAGCCACCGAGTCCAACTGGTCCGTTGACCATGCAACAGCCAACGTATAATTGCAACACGGGTGTTATTCAGTTTAACACGTCGGCTGGTGATGGCTCACCCATTACGTTTTCAGCTGTGGGTGTACAATTGCCCTCGCCCACGAGCACAACCGGCACCGTGGAGCCGGGGCTGCGGGCCGACCCAAAATCCGTTGTAATTACGGCTACACAAAACGGCGTGTCGGTGAGTGTAACGTTTAATCTGGGCGCGTACTGCAGTGGTTCAACCCCGCCCATTGTGCCCCC
>JAJAYX010000693.1 GCA_026785985.1 Rudanella sp.
CTGGCTACCAGCCCATCGTGACTGTGCAAATTGAGTATGCCAACGAACGGGTGGTCATTCGGGTAAAGGACAACGGCATGGGAATGCCCGACGCGGTGAAAGCCAAGATTTTCCAGCCCTTTTTCACCACCAAACCCACCGGCGAAGGCACCGGACTGGGCTTGAGTTTGGCCTATGATATTATCACCAAAGGACACAGAGGCACCATTGAGGTAACGAGTGTGGAGGGCGAAGGAACCGAGTTTGTGATTGAATTACCAGCATAACACAACCAACGCTTGCAAGCGGAAGCAGGGACACGTAATTTGGCCGTATGATGCAATTACTCCGCCAATTGAGTTTGGGAATTTTCCTGCTTGTGAGTACGTTGGAAGCAACTGCTCAGGCCGTTGTTGTTAATAGCCAGTCGGATACAGGCGTTGACCTCGAAGACACCTGGTTATTTCGGGCGGGCGACAGCACGGGTTGGGCCAGCCCCGCCTATAACCACCGCCATTGGGCCAAAATTAACCCCAACGTTGACCTCGACGAAAACCCAACCCTCTGGAAATCAGGCCGGGGGTGGTTTAGGCAACAGTTTCGGTTCCGACGTTTGCGCAACAAAGACGTGACCATAAGCATCCGGCAGTTTGGTCGGTCGGAGGTTTACCTTGATGGAAAACGGATTGCTTTGCTCAAACCTCCGCTTTATGATTCGGGTGGTTCGCAGCGGGTGGTTGCCATGTTGCCCATTCGGATTTCAGACACCAACCAGCATATGCTGGCGGTGCGTTATGCGTTCCGGCGTGACCCACAGATCGGCAAGGTGATTGAAAAAGACCCCTTCCGGCTCGAATTTAAAGGAAGCGACCGCGCTGTACTTGAGTTACTGGACGATCAGGAGAGATCATCGGGTATAATTTATTCGTTTGTAGGCGTTTTTGGATTATTAGGCTTACTGCACTTTTTGTTCTATCGGGCCAACCCCACCCAGCGCGTCAATCGGGTTTTGGCAGCCACCATGCTGGCCTTTGCACTGTCGTTTCTGCTCGATCAGCTCGATAGTTTCACGGGTACGCTAACAACGGATTCGTTGCGGGGTGCCTTGGCGCAGATCAGTATCAGTGCGGCCTTTGCCTTTTTGCTGTTATCCGTTTATACGTACCTGAATCGGCGACCCGGTTGGATATTCTGGGGTGTAGTCCTGTTATTCATCGCTGAAGCCGTTTTCAGTATTTTTATCGGGAATGTTCCAGAAACCATCATTGGAATCCCTTTCTTGCTGGTGCTAATCGAATACATTCGGGTGAGTTGGCTGGCCAAACGCCGAAACCCCGACCCCGATGCGCGTCTGCCCTGGAATTCATTAAAGGTTTCGCTCTACTCCTTGTTAAGTCTCGTCGTTATAGCCATTCTGTCGGGGTTTTTATCCAGCTTTTTCAAGCTTGGCAATATCATGGACTGGATTGTGATTCCGTTGATTTTGCTGAGTTTAGTAACGGTGTTCAGTATTCCCCTCGGTTTGTCGTTATCCCTCGTCCGCGACTATGCCCGAACCTACCTATCGCTCCGGCAAAAGTTTGACGAAGTGGAACAGTTATCGGCCCAGACCTTGATTCAGGAGCAGGAAAAACAGCAGTTGCTGGCTCGTCAGAACGAGGTGTTGGAGCATCAAGTGGCCGAACGAACGGCAGCCTTAAACCAATCATTAACCGAATTGCGCGAGACCCAAGCCCAACTCATCCAATCCGAAAAACTCGCCAGCTTGGGCGAACTCACCGCAGGTATCGCCCACGAAATACAAAACCCGTTGAATTTCGTCAATAACTTCTCGGAGGTTTCCACCGAGTTGGTGGCTGAGTTGGAAGAGGAACACCAAAAAACCGACCGCGACACCGAACTGGAGGCCGAACTTATGGGTGATTTGAAGCAAAACCTACAAAAAATTACGCACCACGGCCACCGGGCCAGCAGCATCGTGAAAGGGATGCTCGAACACTCCCGCGCCAGCACTGGCGAACGTCAACTAACTGACATCAAACAACTTGCCGACGAATACCTTAAATTAGCTTACCACGGTTTGCGGGCTAAGGATAAAGGCTTTAATGCCGAGCTAAAAACCGACTTCACTCCCAATCTGCCCAGAATTTCGGTCGTTTCGCAGGATATTGGCCGGGTGTTGCTCAACCTCTATAACAACGGGTTTTATGCCACCCAACAACGGGTGAAGCTGAGCCAACCTGGCTACCAGCCCATCGTGACTGTGCAAATTGAGTATGCCAACGAACGGGTGGTCATTCGGGTAAAGGACAACGGCATGGGAATGCCCGATGCAGTAAAAGCCAAAATATTTCAACCCTTTTTCACCACCAAACCCACCGGCGAGGGAACGGGTTTAGGGCTTTCACTGAGTTACGACATCGTCACCAAAGGGCACGGTGGGACGATAGCGGTAGAAAGTACGGAGGGCGAAGGAACAGAATTTGTAGTAACATTGCCGGGGTGATAATCCTTGAAGAGTGACCGTGGAACAGTTGTATTTTAAAAAGTAATTGCTTATTTTCGTTTAAATCAAACTATAAAATGAATCTGCAAATGTCTGTATCAGAATTACTTGCCGGTGCAAAGGGTTTAGAAACCAAAAATTTCGAGACACTCTATCGGGAATTGGCGGCTTTGCGTATTCAACGAAAGGGGGTTGCGTTACTTAGTGAAAAGGAATCGGATTTATGCCTAAGTTTTCCATCTCGGTTTCTTTGCGTGAAGCGGTTATTTCACGGGCTTCAAAATGCTGCGAGTATTGCAAAAGCCAGGACAAATATTCTCCTACTGCCTTTACTATTGACCATGTTATACCCGAAAGTTTAAACGGTACGTCTGATTTTGACAACCTCGCCTATGCTTGCTTTCTATGCAACCGACTGAAATCCAACAAACTAAAAGCATTCGATTCGATCACTGAGAAATGGATTCCATTGTTTAACCCCCGAAAAGATGTTTGGAATGAACATTTTGTTTGGAACGAAGACACTACTCGAATTGTGGGGCTAACCGTTATTGGACGCTGTACGGTGAAAGAATTCAAATTGAACCGAGAAAAACTGATCGAATATCTCAACTGCATTATCTCTTTCGGTATCTCCCAATAGTTAAACGCCATTTTGGAGCCGGGCAAGCTCAAACCTTCACGCCCCAGGATTCTCAACCTACCCCAACCATGACCCGATTTTTTCTCCCCTTACTTTGCCTTTTGACCGTGTCGGTAATGGCCCAACCTTATAAAGTCCCTGCCTTTACCGACTCCGACCGGGCGGCCAAAATTCAGGCATTGGCCCCCGCTATCGAAACACTTAACCGCGATTGGGCTACCAAAAACCACTTTCCGGGTCTCACATTTGGCGTAGTCGTGGATGGGCAACTGGTGCTATCAGGAGGAACCGGCTTTACCGATGTGGCCAAAAAGATACCCGCCACAACGAAGTCCGTCTTTCGGATTGCCTCAATGACAAAAAGCGTTACGGGGGTGGCCATTCTGAAACTGCGCGATGCCGGTAAACTTCAGCTCGATGACCCCATTAGCCGATATATTCCCGAAGCCAAAAACCTGGCTTATCTCACAACCGATGCAGCCGCCATCACCGTCCGCGATTTGCTGACCCATGCGGGCGGCTTCCCCGAAGACAACCCCTGGGGCGACCGCCAACTGGCCGACTCTGACGCGGATTTACTCGCGCTGATAAAAAACGGGCTGTCGAACGCCAACGCGCCGGGTGAGACTTACGAGTACAGCAACCTCGGGTTTGCCATGCTGGGGCGCATTATCACGGTGGTGTCGGGTAAATCCTATCAGCAGTACATCACCGACGAGATTCTGAAACCCCTCGGCATGACCCACACC
>JAJAYX010000694.1 GCA_026785985.1 Rudanella sp.
CCGGGTCACGAAGCCTTTACGGCCATGCGTGCCCGTGGTGCCAAAGTGACCGACGTGGTTATCATTGTGATTGCTGCGGACGATAGCATCATGCCTCAAACGCGCGAAGCTATCAATCACGCGCAAGTGGCGGGTGTTCCCATCGTGTTTGCCTTCTCGAAGGTGGATAAGGCGGGTGCCGATGCCGAGAAAATTCGTAACGCCCTGTCGCAGATGAACATTCTGGTGGAAGAGTGGGGCGGTAAATACCAGTCGCAGGAAATTTCATCGAAATCCGGTATGGGTGTCGACGATCTGCTGGAGAAAGTGTTGCTCGAAGCCGAAGTGCTTGAGCTGAAAGCCAATCCAAATCGTCGCGCCATCGGTACGGTGATCGAAGCCCAGCTAGACAAAGGACGTGGCTACGTATCGACCGTATTGGTTGAGACGGGTACACTCAAGCAGGGTGATATGATGCTGGTGGGTGCTCACTACGGTCGTATCCGGGCCATGTCCAATGATCGGGGCGAGCGAATTAAAGAAGCCGGCCCGTCAACGCCTGTTCAGATTTTGGGTCTGCCGGGTGCTCCACAAGCGGGCGACAAGTTTAACGTGATGGAAACAGAGCGTGAAGCCCGCGAAATTGCCAACAAGCGTGAGCAGTTACTTCGTGAGCAGACGTTGCGTACCCGCAAGCACATCACGCTTGAAGAAATTGGTCGCCGGAAGGCAATCGGCAGCTTTAAAGAGTTGAACGTGATTGTGAAAGGCGACGTAGATGGTTCAGTAGAAGCCCTTTCGGATTCGCTGCTGCAACTGTCAACGGGTGAGGTACAGGGCAATATCATTCATAAAGCGGTGGGTCAGATTTCCGAATCCGACGTGTTGCTGGCTTCGGCTTCCGATGCCATTGTGATTGGTTTCCAGGTTCGTCCATCTGTAAATGCCCGCCGTTTGGCCGAGCAGGAGCAGATTGAAATCCGTTTGTATTCAATCATCTACGATGCGATCAACGAACTCAAAGACGCGATGGAAGGCATGTTGGCTCCGACTCAGGAAGAGGTCATCACCGGCAACATCGAAGTTCGTGAGGTGTTCAAGATCACTAAGATCGGTACGGTGGCCGGTTGTATGGTCACGGACGGTTTCATCAAGCGGAACAACAAAATCCGCGTGATCCGCGACTTTATCGTGGTGCATACCGGCGACATCGACGCGCTGAAACGCTACAAGGACGATGTATCCGAAGTTCGTCAGGGTTACGAATGTGGTTTGAGTATCAAGAATTTCAATGATATTCAGATGGGCGACGTAATCGAAGGCTTCGAAACGAAAGAAGTAAAACGGACGCTGGCTTCAACCTAGTTGTTTATTCACTGATAAAAAAGGCCCCTTTTCTGAAAACAGAAAAGGGGCCTTTTTACTATGCATCTAATTCGGCAAAAACGATCATAGATGCAGCCTGAAGAGGGCCGTTGTCCACGAAAGTTCCGCGCCTGTAATCCGTTCTTTTTCGTAAAAATCGACCAGGCGCAGGTTATGAGAACGCAGGAGTTGAAGAATTTCTAAGGGATCTGATTGTCCTTCGTAGAGCGTGGTGAAATTGAGTTCGAGCAGGACGGCACTAATTTTCTGTTGGTTGAACAAGCTCACAGCACCACGCAGCACAGGAAGCTCAAACCCCTGAGTATCAATTTTAAACAAATCGATTTGGGTGATCTTATGAGCCGCACAGACGTTATCCAGCGTGTCTACCCGAACTGATTCAACGGAAACAACGGACTCTTCGGCAAACAGGTTTTCCCGCTTGTCGGAGTGAATGGTCAGGAAAGAATTTAGCTCAGAATGGGCATAGTTATGAAACTCAGCTACGCCCACCTGTTCGCCAAGAGCCAGTTGATGAAGGCAGACTCCTGAGCCAAATGATTGACTGGCTAATGCCTCAAAAGAAGTGGAAGCAGGCTCAAAAGCGTGAATAACAGGGGCGCGAAAACAGTGCTGAAGCAACTGAATGGTTTGTCCCCGGTTAGCCCCAATGTCGAAGCAAACGGGATTGTTTTTAGTAACGACAAGGCCTAAATCACGGGGCAGGTCATACCCGGTTACCTGCCCGCCGAATTGTCGCGCCATAAATATGCCGAAGCGTGCCAGAACTGATTTGGCTAAACCGGCTATTGAATTACCCATTGTGTTGTGCTTAACTAGCTTGATACTATACTTATTGACCGCTTCAGGTAAAAATAGTCACTGACTCGTGCTCGTTATCGTGCTGCCTTACCCAAACCATTTCGCCCTAAACCCTGTTAGAAAAGTAATGCATAATGAGTAATGTAGAATGCCCAATATTCGTCGTTTACTCACTATCCATTACTCATTTTACATGATTCATTAACCACTTCCAGAATGAGTTACCGCAACCTGAAGTCAAAAGAACTGCTTGCTATTAAAACGCTTGGTGAACTCAAATCGGCTGGTTACCAGACCCGAACCATCAAGCAGGAGTTACGCGATAATCTGATCCAAAAAATTCGGGCTAAAGAAACTGTTTTTCCAGGCATTTGGGGGTACGAAGAAACCGTTATCCCCGATGTTGAACGGGCTATTTTGTCGATGCATCACATCAACCTGCTGGGGTTGCGGGGGCAGGCTAAAACCCGGATTGCCCGCTTGATGGTCAACCTGTTAGATGAATATATCCCGGTGGTCGACGGTTCCGAACTGAACGACGACCCACTGAATCCGCTGTCGCGCTTTGCCCTTGACCGCATTGCCGCACACGGCGACGCAACGCCCGTTTCGTGGATGCACCGCAGTGACCGATACACCGAAAAACTGGCCACCCCCGATGTGTCGGTGGCTGACCTGATTGGCGACGTAGACCCTATTAAGGCCGCAACACTGAAATTGCCCTACTCCGACGAACGGACTATTCACTTTGGTCTGATTCCGCGTTCGCACCGTTGCATTTTCGTAATCAACGAGTTGCCCGATTTGCAGGCCCGAATCCAGGTGTCGCTGTTCAATATTTTGCAGGAAGGCGATATTCAGATTCGGGGGTTTAAATTGCGTCTGCCGCTGGACATTCAGTTTGTGTTCACGGCCAACCCCGAAGATTATACGAACCGGGGCAGCATTGTAACACCACTGAAAGACCGGATCGACAGTCAGATTGTAACCCACTACCCCAAGTCGCTGGCAACGGGTA
>JAJAYX010000695.1 GCA_026785985.1 Rudanella sp.
AACGACGCGGGGGGCATTTACGAAACTCTGACCGAACGGGGGGCTGAGTTAATTGTGCTGGGGACGCACGGCACATCGGGCTGGGACGAGTTGCTGTTTGGTTCCAACGCCGAACATATCGTGCGGGAAGCGCATTGCCCGGTATTGGTTGTCAAAGAGGCAATGGCTGCTTTTGCCCCTAAAAACCCGGTGGCTGCCATCGACGTGGACGATGATTTAAAGGAAAATTGGCCGGCATATCCCTTCGATGCGGGCGGAAACAACCTGAAACAGTTCGTCTATGTGCGTACTCCCAATGATGTCCTTGTCCCCGAAGGAGTCCATGAATGGATGCAGGAATCGGCACAGAAACAAGGTCTTACCGACTATGAGTTTCATATCCGTCAGGCCCGCACAGTGGAGAGCGGTATTCTGAACTATGCCCATGAGCGCCAAGCCGATCTGATTGTCGTTTACACGCACGGATACACCGGACTGCGTCATTTTTTGCAGGGAAGTACCGCCGAGGACATTCTGAACCACGCGCCCGTGCCCGTGTTGATTTTGCGGATAAACGATGGCAGCGACCAACCGTCAACAGTCAGTAAATTAACAGCTCAATAGCCAACCTACTCAATCAGACCTATTCGTTATGAAAACTACCATGAAAGCCGCCGTTGCCCGCGTGTATGGGCAACCGTTACAAATAGAACAAGTACCAGTACCCACCGTAATTCCGGGTCGGATTCTGGTGAAAGTGGTGGCCTGTGGCGTGTGCCATACTGACCTTCACGCCATCAACGGCGATTGGCCCGTGAAGGCGACGCTCCCCCTGATTCCGGGGCATGAAGGCGTGGGGACGGTGGTGGCAGTCGGGGCCGGGGTGCAACACGTTAAAGAGGGAGACCGGGTGGGTGTTCCGTGGCTCTTCACGGCCTGCGGCCACTGCACCTATTGCTTATCTGGTTGGGAAACCTTGTGCGAAGCGCAGCAAAACACGGGCTACTCGGTGCCGGGAAGCTTTGCTGAATACGTCCTGGCCGATCCTGATTATATAGGGCCACTGCCCGACGGTTTGTCGTTTCACGAAGCCGCACCCATCGTTTGTGCCGGGGTGACGGTCTATAAAGGACTGAAAGAAACCGAGGTCAGGCCCGGCGAGTGGGTCGTTATTTCGGGTATTGGAGGCTTGGGGCATCTGGCCGTTCAGTACGCCAAAGCCATGGGAATGCACGTAGCCGCCGTGGACATCAGCCCGGATAAACTGACGCTGGCCACATCGGTTGGGGCAGATTTGGTGGTCAACGCAGCTACGGAAGACCCGGTTGCCGCGATTCAGAAAGCCATTGGCGGGGCGCACGGGGTGCTGGTCACGGCTCCGTCGCAACCCGCTTTTACGCAGGGGGTCGGCATGTTACGTCGGCGCGGAACTATCTCGCTGGTAGGCTTACCCCCCGGCGAATTCGGCCTGAATATCTTCGGGGTGGTACTGGGTCGGAAAACCATTCGGGGATCTATCGTTGGCACCCGGCTCGATCTGGCGGAAAGTCTGGCGTTTGCGACTGAAGGCCGGGTAAAGGTTCATTACCGCCGTGAACCATTAGAAAACATCAATCAGGTTTTTACTGACATGAAAGCCGGACAGGTCGACGGGCGCGTCGTGCTGGACATCAACTAATCGTCACCACTTCGCAGATGAAAAAAATACTGGTCACCACCGACTTTTCCGTCAACTCGAAGGCGGCTATGCGTTTCGCTATTCAGTTCGCGTCGCAGGGCGATATAGCGCTTACCTTTTTGCATGTGCAACACATCATACGTATGACATCCTGGAATGAGGCAACTTACGCGGCCTACGAGAAAGGCGAAGTGGCGAAGGTTCGCAAAACACTGGACAATTTTGTTGATTCGGTATATAAATCTCTGAAAATCAACCCGACAAATCATCGGTGCGTCATCGAAAATTCGCCGTTTGTCGATAGCACCATCATGGGCTACGCGGCTGACGGGATCTTCGACTATATCTGCATCAGTGCGCGGGGAGCCGGGATGATGGAAAAACTGTTCGGCACTACCACCGCCAACCTCGTTGGTCAGTCGTCGGTGCCGGTGATTGCCGTGCCGGGTAATTACCGGGCCACTAAATTAACTACGGTGCTGTATGCCAGCGATTTGAGCAGCCTTGGAACTCAGCTAACCCGCGTGATTGGGTTTGCCAAACCAGTGTGTGCCACCGTTGAGTTACTGCATTTTAGTACGCCGTTCGAACCCGTCACCGACCCGGAAATTATCTGCATGGCCGTCCAGAAATACACCGATTATCCCGTGACCGTACACCTGCAACCCCGCGATTTCGACACGACGCTTACGGCCGATATTGAATCGGTTATCACGGCCCAAAACCCATCCCTGGTGATTATGTTCACGACCCGAAAGGACGGCTTTTTCGACCGATTGTTCCTATCGAGCAATTCCGTTGACTGCTCTTTTCTGACCACCGCCCCGTTACTCGTGTTCAGTAACGTATGATCCGCTACCGGCCATAAACGTTCGGATATACGCGGATAGCCCCTTCCTCATCTATATCCAGCACATTGTAAGTCATGATAACCGGCACCGCCTGGGGCAATGGGATTGTTTGGGGGCTGGTATTGAGGGCGCAGCTTACCAAATAATCGGCCCCGAAATAGGCGTAACCCAGCAGCAGATTGGCCAATTCGTCGGGCTTTTCGACCCGGACACACCCGTGGCTCAGGTGTCGGTTGCTTTTGGCGAAAGCCTGCCGGGCGTTGGTATCGTGCAGGTAAATGTCATAGGGGCTGCTGACATTAAACTTCAACAACCCCAGCGCGTTGTCGCAGCCGGTCGATTGCCGGAGCCGATACGGAAATTTACTTACCGTCGTAGTCCAGTTTATCGCTTTAGGATCAACTACTTGCCCTTTTGCATTGATTACCTGCAACTTCATTGCGTTCAGCGTAGCAACCGGATTACGCCGAATTTTGGGCAAAAGTTCGCGGGTCATAATCGAGCGGGGTACATTCCAGTATGGGTACAGTACTACGCTGGGGATATAAGCGGTAAACAACGGAGTAGGTGTGCTCCGTTTGCCGACCACAACCCGGCTACTGAACAGCGTGGTCTACTGCCGGTCAACAACCCGAAGCGTGGCCGAAGGAATATTGACCAGCACGAGCCTATTGGCCGGAAACCGATTCCGCCAGCGATACGTGTTGAGCGTTTCCTGTACCTGCCCGGTAACAACAGCGTTGCACAAATAATCATCAATTAGACAGCGCATCCCGTAAGCGAGCAGTTGCCGGTAATGGCGGTCGTGCGATTCGAGCGAGTCCAGCAACGGACACCAATCTGTTGGGGTCTCCCCTGACCCGGACAGGAATTGCCGGGTCAGGCGGGCAATGCGTACCGTGTCAACCGTAGCTGGAATACCTTGATAACTCATCCGGCGGGGCGTTCGGCCATACACAATTTCGGTAAAATAGCGGCTCACGCAAGCCGAATCGGGTTGGGCACATAAGCTGTCCACGCCGATGTCCTGCGCGTATTGACGCAATCGTATCCAGTCGTTGCCTTGTTGGGCATCGGCGAAGCGGGAAATAAGAAACAGGAGTGCGACGAGCAGTAAACGGGTCATGTAAGAGGGGTGGGGAGAGGATTTTGGAGTTTCTGGTTTATCTCCTGGAGCATAACAAACTGCTTTTCCTGCGTCTCGAACAGCGTTTTGATTGGCTCCTCCAGCAATAATCCAGCCCGCCAGCACTATACCAAACAGCCTGATAAACCGCCAGCTTCCACCAAATTGGGCAACTCGATCAGACAGTTTTTGCCCCTGCGTCAGTACCTCCACTGGTGGATTTACGAGGTTGTGAACGATGAGTTCCTTCGCTTCGAGGGTTTCTTTGACGATCTTGTGTAGCTTATCGAGGTGTACATTCTCATCGGATAAAAGCTGTTTGATTTTGGTGTTATTCATAAATGACGTTTGGGGAAAGTATATTGTTTCGATAGAGAATTCAACGTTGAACCATCATTGGTTTGCTTAATCTGAACGTTTTTCTATTCCGAATCAGCAACAGGGAAACGGTAATCAGACCGGAGATCAGCAAGCCGACATCCTCTACAATACCGAATTGAAAAGCGGCTATAAAACCGATGAACAGGGCTTTCTTATAAAAACTTCTAACCCTGAAAGGGTGTCATTTTTATAGAAAAGTAGCCGGTAATCCCCTTTCAGAACCCCGAAGGGGTGACACAATCAGCTTATTATATTACCCCTTCGGGGTTCTAAAATGACTTATCAACCTTCTTCTATAATCATTTCATGCCTTCGGCATTTTTATAAGAAAGCCCTGAACCGATGAATGACCAGATAAAGGGAATGATGAAGCAAGCCGGGAGGAAATCTTTTGATAGTAAACAGCAGTGAGCCAAAAGTAAAAATGGTGGTTGGGCAGGGAAGGCCGAATGTAGGCGAATCGGGATAGATGTGACCCAAAAGATACCCCGCAATCGGGTAAATAAACAGAGCGAATACAACCAGGCTACTGCCTGTAATTCCGTACTGATCAGGCTGGAGTTTGAATGAAAATTTATTTTGGAAAATGCCAAAAATCACAAATAAAATACCCTGAATGATAAATACCACCCCGAATAGATAAGCAGCTTTATTGGTTTCAGCGAAGTAGAAGAGGTGATAAACGATACCCATCCACAACCAGAAAAAGCGGGCATACCACTGATAACTTTATCTGATAGGGCATTGGGTTTTAGACTTTGGACAGATTATTTTTCGTAACCAAAAAACTTGGCAAGAAATCAGCAGGTAACGATGTAGGTCTACTACTTCGCCTACCGCCCAGGATTTCTGCCAAGCTCTACTACGACTTGACATTAATTGTGCCAAAGCACTGACCAATTTGGTCATGGCCCTGGCATCTCACAAAACAGATAGTGTCGTCGCTCTTAGCCAAAGCCCCTTCTATCACTATCAATACAGCAGCATTGCCGACGCTATTGATGCCCTTTGTCGAGAGCCAACTCAGTACGAGGCTCTGAGTCAACTCAGTCAACAGTTTTGTATGGGCTTCCATCAACCCCCTTCCCATAAAGTCTATCACCTCAATTCCGATACGACCACCCTGCTCAAAGCCCACTCCCCAACCTTACAAGAGCGTTCCAGAGTCTATGTTCCTAACACAGTGATCGCGGGCAACAAGCCCCTGGGCATAGGCTACAGGGCCTCCACCATCACCCTATCCGAATACGATGGGTGGCAACTAACCCTCTCTATGAAACGCCTTGAGGTAAGCCAATCGGCCACCGAGTGCCTGTTGGGGCAACTGTCAGTTATTTTCTCCCATACCCAATTGCCCTTCGCCAAGGCTGAGTTAGTGGTTAATCGCTTAGACAGGGCCTATGGGAATGGGGCGTATTTAGCCCCCTCCTACGCCCATCAGAATCTGGTTAGTATTGTTCGGCTTCGGCAGGGCCAGAAAGTATGGATGGCGGCTAAAGAATCCCCTACAACCAACCGCCCCCCTGGACGGACTCGGATCTATTGTCCAACACCCCATTATTTACAGCCAACCAGTGGACTTAGAGCGTACACCTATAAAGGCAAACAGAGTCAGGTGTATCAACAAAGTATTTTTGATGCCCCCCCCACCTCACGTGGACAGGTGGGTAGCCTTACGGGGAAAGGTCGGCGACTGATTCACACCTTACAGGGCTGGGATAACATCTTACTGCGAACCAAAGGGGGGCATACAATGAGTGACAAACCACTTACGCTGGTGGGCATCACTACCCACGATGCCGTCACAGGGGAAGCCGTATTCCGAGAGCCGATGTTTCTGGTCGTTTCGGGTCTGCAAAAGGGAGCTATCACCCTTGAAATGGCCTTCGATGCGTATTTGCGACGCTACGGGATTGAGCCTTTCTTTCGATTTAACAAACAGCAGTTACTCCTGGACAGCTTTCAAACCCCGGATCGGCAGCATCTTGACAACTGGTTAGTAGTGGTTCAATTGGCCGTTTGGTTATTGTACCTGACGGCTCATGAGGCTGGCTTTCGTTGTGCAAAGTGGCAAGCTTATTGCCCCAGGGCAAAAACAGGAGCCAATGAGGGAAGTGGTCGTTTGTCGCTGGCTCAGGCGCGTAAATCAGCGGGATTTCTTTTTCTTACTTTTCCTGTTAGTGCGTTTTTACCGCATCGGCGGTCCGACCAAAAAGTCACAAAAAGGTCGTCCGCGCGAAAAAGGGCAAACGCAAACGAAACGGGTCCGGTATGAGGTGTTTAAAAAGAAGCCGAAAGCACCTGGTTGAGCCGTTTTTTGGCTGAATTAGTCGTTTCTTAACCTCACGTCCTTGTCTCAAACTAAGATGGGTAGGGGCAATACTGGCCAAAGTCTAATGAATTTAAACTGTTACCACCAACTTTCCTTTTACGTGGCCGGTCTCGCTGTACTCGTGGGCTTGAGCCAGTTCGTCTAACGAGTAGGTCCGGTCGATTATAGCTTGCAAACGCCCTTCTGTTACCTGTTTCAGTAACCAGTTCATGTCTGTTTGTGTGAACGTAAACAGAATAGACTCCGATTTTTGCTTCGTAAACGTCGTCAAAACCTGTTCCCGCACCTGTTTGCCAGATACTTTCGTCGTAACATAGGTGCCCGATTCCGTCAGAATATTTTTGCAATCGTCGAACGAACTTTTACCCACCGCGTCGAAAATTACCTCGAATTTTTCGGGCAGTTTAGTAAAATCAGTGACTTTGTAATCGACAACCTGATCGGCACCGAGTTGGCGAACAAGAGCGATATTATCGGTGCTGCAAACCGCAGTGACGGTTGCTCCTATAATTTTGGCAATCTGTACCGCAAACGTGCCTACGCCCCCAGCCGCCCCATTGATAAGTACCCGGTCGTTGGGGCGCAGATGACCTTTGTCGCGCATACCTTGTAAGGCTGTTCCTGCC
>JAJAYX010000696.1 GCA_026785985.1 Rudanella sp.
CTTTTTATCCTTTCCAAATGGTGAATGTTCTATCGAAATACTATTCTACGGTTTGGGGCGTTTTTTTTCATTCAACGTTCAACGTTCGTCCGTATGGCTCAACGAATTAAAGTCCACTTGAGTACGTAGGCTACTTAGGCTGCCTGTTTCCTCACCGTTTGGTTCTGCCCCGGTAACAGCCGCCCGGCATTCCGTCGAATCAGAAACGAGCCGACAAACGCCGTTATTCCTGTTGCGATCATCACAATGGGCCAAAACTGTTTCATGGGCAAGGTTCGGGTGAACGTCTCGGCCCAGAAAGCGGCATATAACCCAACTACCGACCAGTTCATGAAGTAGTAATGCCAGTAAATCCAGCCGCTGATGCGTTGCCGAAACACCACTGGCACCATGCCGCCAATAATGGAAACCATGCTCACAAGGGCCAGTACATGAAACGGCCCGAACTTGCCAAACAGATGATAAATCATGAACGCAGTGACGTTCAGTATGACCATGAATGCCACA
Source organism: Rudanella sp. (assembly GCA_026785985.1). Classification (GTDB taxonomy): domain Bacteria; phylum Bacteroidota; class Bacteroidia; order Cytophagales; family Spirosomataceae; genus Rudanella. Next base: position 508 of record JAJAYX010000696.1, read on the forward strand.
TAGACGTAGCCTACTCGCTTGTGAAATAGCCCTCCTTTAGTGTTCAGCAAGACGATACCTCCGGCTACCATAGCCAAAAGGGCAGAAAGAAGGTGAACGAGGCCGACGGTAGAATGAAACATGACCAATGGTATTTGAGTTGAATTGATACTGTAAACGTATTTCGTTTGACCAATTTATCCCCACATATTCCGACGAACTACCGAATCTGTGGGGATAAACATCGATCTTAGTAACCCCAACACACTACACGCCTTGATTCAATGACCTGGAAAGATGCTCTTATCAACTCGGCCCTCGGTGCCGAGGCCGCCTTCGACAAACTCAAAAGCCGCCTGTTCGACCGTTTAGACCGCGACAAACCCTACCAGATTATATACTACAGGGGCTACGGAAGTGAAACGGCTGTTAGTATCACCGGACGGGTGTTGAAGCAGAACGACTTACCCACAGGCTCTGATAACAGCCGTTTCTGGGAAAACTTAGTGGCAACTTACCAGCGGTTCGAGAGCGATGAGGTGCCGGGAGTTACCGTTAGGGTGGAGGCTTTCGGGCAGAGCCACACCATTGTAACAGATGAGGAAGGCTATTTTGACGTAATGATTAATCCACCGAACACGCTCTTGCCCGGCAGAGCGTGGTTTCCAGTGAGTTATTATCTGGACAGCGTTACGCAACCTAACGGACAACAGGTTGAGAAACACGGACACCTGATGATTTCGCCCCCGTTCAGTCAGTTTGGGATTATCTCCGACATCGATGACACCGTTTTGGTGACGGGAGCCACGAGTATTTTGCAAATGGCCCGGCTCACGTTTCTGGGGAATGCCTACACTCGATTGCCATTTGGGGGCGTGGCCGCTTTTTATCGCGCGCTGCAAAGCGGCCCCGTTACCACCCTGTTCAACCCGATTTATTACGTGTCGAGCAGCCCGTGGAATTTATATGATTTGCTGATAGATTTTTTCCGCATTCAGGGAATCCCAAAAGGGCCAATCCTGCTTCGCGATCTGGGCCTGAGTGCCAATCAGTTGGGGGCCAGTTCGCATCATGAACATAAACTGGCTATGATTCAGAAGGTTATGGCCGTGAACCCTCAACTGCCCTTCGTACTGATCGGCGACAGCGGGCAGCAAGACCCCGAAATTTACTCGGAAGTGGTGCGCCAGAATCCCGGTCGCATTCGGGCCATCTACATCCGCGACGTGACGGTGCAGGATCGGCGCGACGAAGCCGTCCGTGAACTAATCAGCACCACCGAAGCCTTTCAGGTGCCAATGTTGCTCGTTCCCGACACCGTTGCCGCTGCCGAACACGCAGCCTCCCTCGGCCTGATCGACCCCGATACGTTGCCAGAAATCCGTGCCGACCGGCAGGCAGATGAATCGTAGAGACGCAAAATTTTGCGTCTCAAACTCTGTCCCCCTCACAACCCAAACCCGATCCTGACCCCCGGATAAACGTTCCTGAAAAATCCATTCATGTACAGTTCCGGCTGAATTTTGATGAAGCCTTTTTGGTAAATGGTGCTACTGAGCCGAATGGTGTTTTTGGCAAAGTAATCACCGGAGCGATGGGCGAGAAAGCCGACCTGAAAACTGGTTCTCAATCGGTCGAAGGCGGGGGTTCGTCCGTCGGGATTGTTGTGATAGAAAGCTACCCCAAACGATAGGAAGTCATTTTGCTGAATCAGACCACGCCCATCAGCAGGGTTCTGAAAAAAGAAATTAGACATATAGCCAACAGAATAGCCCACGCCTTTGAACCGGGTTGGGATAAACTGCACATCCAGATTCACAGATGGCACCCACTGACTGCGAATAAGACCAACGCCGAGCGTCGGCTGAATACTGAGAAACGGATTTTTAGCCAAACCGGGGTTCATAAAGTTGGTTCCGATTGATGTTCCTTCGTGTCGGTAGCGTAAATCGAACGCCATTTTGGGGTTGGTCAGGTCGTGGTTTTTATACTGCCTCACCGCCTTCATAGCTTCCTGTAGCTTCTCATTCACTCCGCCATTCTGCAACAGCCGCTCGATGTCGCTCAGGTTATTGACTAACAGGTAATAACTAAAGTCATAATAAGGCAGTGAACTTGTTGCCGACGACCATACCACCTGCAACGTGTCCTGCTGGGTTTTCACCAGTACAGGTTCCGTTTTTCCGGTCATAAACCGAAACGAAGTGGTGGATTGCGCCGTTTGCCGCACATCGACAGTCCGGCTAATGTCGCCCAGCCGAAACAGAGCGTGCGTAGTACTCAACGGACTCTGTATTGTGTCTGCAATGCGATTATAATCAGCCACAAACAGGCGCAACACAGAGTCAACATTTTGCCGGGCTGTCAATTGGGTAAATGTCCTGAAACCGACAACGAGCGCGTTTCTTTGGCCCAAATCGACTTCAATATGGCTTACTCCGTTGAATCGGCCTCGTTTGCCCGGCCCCGCTAAATGTGACTCTGTTTGTTGGGCCATAGTAGTCCCGGCCATGCTCATCAGGAGCAAAGCAATGTACTGTGTTCTATACATGATTATTGGGTTATTTTTCGGTTTAAAGGCAACTGTAGGGCGGGCAAATCCTCGTTAGCAATAGTATGTGCCTGGCTTCCGGTGCCAATTCTAACAAAGCGTTCGGTGCGGCCTTCCGGTGTATACCGAACCCGGTGCGCTTCGTCTTCGGCCATTAATTCATTCTCATGCACCACCCGAAACCGTCGTTTTGGGGTAGTTACTACGGTTGGTTTTTGAATTTCAGCAACAGGAGTCAGGCTAACGGGTTCCTGTGTGGTGGGTTGCACTGTTTGCTGAATTGATACTATTTCGACTTCGGCTTTATTAGCAGACCTGACTTTTACCGCCGTGTGGGGGTTATTCTTTTTTCGGGCTGATGGGTAGGTTATTTGTTCTACCTCTTTGATTTGCGAGGATACAGACCGGGGAGGCAAGAAGACCGATTGAGAAATAGTTGTGGTTCGTTTGGGAGTGGATTGGCCATACCAATCCCACCCTACCACCAACCCCACCACC
>JAJAYX010000697.1 GCA_026785985.1 Rudanella sp.
AATCGGTACAACCTACAGGGTACACGTGTACGGTACGTACCGAAAATTTCACGTTTACGGGGCCTTGGTTGAATTTTCTTTCCTAATTGAAGTAAGTGGGCATCGAAAAAAGATCTTGGCTTATATGCGCCCATTTTGACCCTTTAGAATGCGTTGACTTATGTAAGTGGCCATGCTCAAAAATTAATGATCCACTGGCAGGCAGGCAGGCTCCTATACTTCCTAAGTCATTGTGAATTGATCACAGCCTGAGTGCCTGCCAATCGCTCGAAGATGGTTACCCAGCGGGGGGCTTCAGCGAAATTGGCATCGCTCAGGTTATAGCCAGTACGTTCAACCCGGCCATAGCTATCCCTGGTGATCACTTTGGTCAGGCCCGACTCCTGACCGAGTTCCAGAATTTCGTCGGGTTTGAGCCGCACAAAGTCGAACAGCACCCGAAGACTCCGCATTTTGGCCCGTTCTTTTTCGCCCAGATCATCACGACCGAGGTTTCGGATCACATAGGGCAGGTAAATTTCTGAGTCTAAGTTTCCGTAGTCGGAATAATAAATAAATTTTGGTATATCACTCAATATCAACGCTCTGCGTTCGTAGGTCAGCACCACGCGCCCCGCTTTGAGCAACTGGCAAACCTGCTCGACCGGCGCTTTTAGTGCTTTTTCGAGACTTGTTTTGAGGGTTTGTTTACGGGCGGCCTTCAGCGTAATCTGCTCGTCGACGGTTTGGAGCAGGGTCAGGCAATCGGTCGGGTTCAGTTCGTCGCGGTTAGGCAATTCATCGACCATCGTGCGTAGAAAAGCCGTTCATTCGGCCCGACTTTCGTCACGTTCTTTGGCAAAAACCTCGCCCTGAAGCAGCGTTCCAAAGGCTTCCATCTATTGCGAAACAAGTCGGTTGCGGGAGTAAGTCGGGCGGGTGGTCAGGGGAAAACTGATCTGATAATCGCCGTTGTATTGTCGGGCAATGGCAACCGTCGTGAGCAGGTTGGCATCGCAGGTAAGTTCAACCGATAGTGATTGAGCCACGCTTGTGCCCAATATGCACGTTTGCCCTATGGTGACACCCGCTTTACGCATTATTTATTAGTTCCTTAGAAAACCACCGCCTTTGGCGGTGGTAATGTCCTAACAGGCTACGCCCACAGATTTACCTGAATTTGTAATTCTGGATAAAAACGAATACTTTTGTCCCATGTTGAAGGCGTTCAAGTACCGGATAGCACCCACACCCGATCAGGCCGAGTTGCTCAACAAGCACTGTGGCGCGGTCAGGTTTGTGTACAATTTGGCCCTTGAAACAAAGACTTTCGCATACTCAACCAAGCAGGTCAATGTGTCTCGAATGGAGTTGAGCGCACAACTGACCGACCTAAAGAAAGAATGTGAATGGCTGAAAGAGGTCAACAGCCAATCCCTGCAATCGGCTCTTTTGAATTTGGACATAGCGTACAGTAACTTTTTCAAAGGCACTGCTGACTTTCCGACCTTCAAAAAGAAGAACCGCAAGCAGTCTTTCCAGTGTCCGCAAAATGTAGTGGTTGACTTCACGAAAGGCACGATTGATTTGCCCAAATTCAAAGAGCCAATCAAAGCCGTATTCCATCGCACATTCACTGGCTCGGTTCGCACCGTTACCATTTCCAGAACGCCAACGGGCAAGTACTTTGCGTCAGTGTTGGTTGATACTGCTGCGGTTATACCAACCAAAGCACCGGTTGAGCGTAGTACGTCGGTCGGCGTGGACTTAGGCATCAAAACGTTTGCCGTGCTGTCGGATGGCACAGAGTACGCCAACCCTAAGCACCTAAACCAATCCATTGACCGGCTGAAAGTACTCCAACGCCGGGCATCGAAGAAGAAAAAGGGTAGCAACAACCGTAAGAAAGCCAACAGGAAAGTAGCCGTTCTGCATGAGAAAATAGCTAACCAGCGTAAAGACTTCCTGCACAAAGCATCGGACGCGATAACCAAGCGGTACGATACCGTAGTGCTGGAAGATTTGGCCGTAGCGAATATGGTTAAGAACCCCGGCCGCTCCGGCGTACCGGGGGAACCGCACAAACTTGCCCGTTCGATCAGTGACGCGGGTTGGGGAATGTTCCGGCAGTTTGTGGAGTACAAGTCCGAATGGCGGGGTAAGAACGTGCTGACCATTGGTCGTTTTGAGCCAAGTAGCAAACTCCACAACACCTGCGGATACATCAACAAAGACCTACTCTCTTCTGATAGGGAGTGGATTTGCCCCAACTGCAATGAGTTGGTTTCGCGTGATTTGAATGCGTCTATCAACATACTCAACTTCGGTCTATTAAAGCATTCAGGGCGGCAATCGTCCGGTGAGCCTGTGGAGTCGCCTACATTGGTAGGGACGTTGAAACAGGAAAAGTTAAAGAGGGCTTCCGCTCCGGCGTACCGGCCCGACCTTTAAGCCACCTTCTTAGAAGGTGGTAATTGACTATACATTACCTGTATGAACGCCCTGCTCCCCTTTTTTCTGACGTACTTGATGGTATCATTGCTGGCGATGCTGATGCTGATCCCACTGGCGATTCAGAACAGGAAAGGGCAATTGATGAGTAACAAACGCCTGATTGTGACGGTGTTGATTGGCGGGTTGGTGCTGGCATTGCCGGGTTTTTTCGGCTTGATTAACCTCTGGTTTATGTGGGAATATTACGTCCTGAACGGGTTTATCAGCCTGATGTTGGGGGTTGTTTTTCTCCGGTATCTACTCCACGACCTCGGTCTGGCCTACGAAACCCGGCCTTTGTTTGTAGTCCTCGTCACGCTGGTGATCGTGACGCTCGGCATGGCCCTGTTTTCGTATATTTTCAACTTTTTCAGCACACTCGACTATGGCCTGTGGGCAGTAACCTGCCTGCTCCCGTTCATTGCCCCAATGGTGTTTTCGTATGCGTATGCCGCGCTGGTGGCCGTGCCAAACGAGATTTATGGCTTTGATGTTTTGAGACAACAAAGATGACACGACTCTCCATGTTTTTAATTTCCCAGCATACTCATAAGTATTTTATCCGTATAAATCTGACACATAGGTGTCACCAGCACGGGCCGCCGTTGCGGTTCCAATCCCCCTTATGAAAGCCATTATTCTTGCACAACCCGGTGAATTCAAACGGTTCATCAAAGACCATCCCGGCAAACCCGCCGAAGGCGAAGTACTACTGAAAATCAGGATGTTAGGTATTTGTGGAACGGACTTGCATGCCTACAAAGGCCATCAGCCGTTCTTTGAGTATCCCCGGATACTGGGCCACGAAATTGCTGCCGAGGTGCTTGAACTGGGCGCGGGCGTAACACACCTGAACGTGGGCGACCTCTGCGCCGTGATGCCCTACCGAAACACTTCCACAGATCAGGCGGTTCGGCGGGGCAAAATGCACTGCGGAGACCACGTAAAAGTGCTGGGCGTTCACGAAGACGGGGCTATGCAGGAGTATCTGATCTACAGGGCTGACCATGTTTTTCCAGCTAACAGCCTGACCCTCGAACAGATTGCCACCATTGAACCGCTGGCAATTGGCAGTCACGCCATCGAACGGGGGCAGGTGCAGTCCGATGATATTGTTTTGGTGGTAGGTGCCGGGCCAATTGGCATTGCCGCGATCCTGATGGGGCAGTTCAAAGCCGCCCGCATCATTGCCCTCGACATAAACAGAAACCGCCTGAATTTCATCGCCAAAAAATGCCCCGGTGTCGACACCATTGCCCTTAGTGATTCGGTGCTCGACGACCTGAAGACCCTCCTAAATGGTGATCTGCCCACCATCGTGATCGACGCAACGGGCAATAAACAGTCGATGGAAACCTGCTTTGAATACGTCGCGCCGGGCGGTACGGTGGTCTATATCGGGTTGTTCATTGGCCAGATCACCTTCGATGATCCTTATGTTCAGCGGAAAGAACTGACCCTGAAAACGTCGCGCAATGCCTACCCAGAAGACTTCACAAAGATTATCCGACTCATGGAATCGGGCCTGCTCAACACGGATGGTTACGTGACACACCACTTCTCTTTCGACACTCTCTCCGAGGAGTTTACCATGCTGTATGATCCTGAAAATGAGGTAATTAAAGCGGTAGTGGCGTATTGACCCCCCTTCCACCCCACCCCGTTAGGGAGGGGCAACCAGCGATTTTCCCGCCTAAGGGAGCCGTTTGGTCTATGGCACTGCCGGCCTGGGCGGGGTGCGGGGTGCGGTTGATCCCGGTGAGCGGGGGAAAATCTCCAGTGAAGTCTATCTGGTACACTGATTTTTTTGGCTCGTTCAACAAAACCACTGAACCATTGTTCTGCATAACGGCAAGCAATGGTCCGGCTGGGGTTTTGATGCGTTGAATATCACGCACATCGCCGGGCCAGGTTAGACCCGACGGCACGGCACGAAACTCATTGCGGCCATTCCCCAACAGCAACACGCCCCGGTTGGCATCCATTTTCCCGATTCGGTACGTAGCGTCGTTGCCGCCCAGCAGAATATCGGTATGGCCGTCGTGATTCACGTCGGCCACATCAATAGCATAAACCGGGGCTACCTGCGCCCAAAGGGGCAACGGTTGCCAGCGTAAGTTGCCGTCATCGTTAATGAGCAGGCCCGTTTGGGGTTCCGTCATCGACAGTTTTTCGGCTTTCTGGATGGTTACTTCGTCAAATATGTCGTTGATTGTGGCCGAAGAATAGGACTTGTAGGTCGTAAACTTTTTACGCAACGACACCAATTGTTCTAAGGCTTCGTCACGTCCATAAGTTGGAAATGCTTTATCGCCAAAGAAGTGGGTCATGTAAAAATCAACGGAGCCATTATTATCAAAATCACCGTAGTAGAGCGAAACAGGTCGGTCTACAGCCGCACCGAACGGGTTGTTTTGCCCCACGTTTCCCACCACAAAATCGAGGTCGCCGTCCTTATTGGTGGCCATTACCGGCAAAACCGTAGGACTAAACTGCCCCGATCCGTATCCACGGGGGCCGTTATTCAGGTAAAGCCGGTCGTTCAATACGGGGTCGTCGGGAAATTGCTCGTAGCCCCCGCTGACTACGTAGAGATTGAGGTCACGGTCGCCATCGGCATCGAAAAAAACGGCACCGCAGTCTTCGGCAGTCGAATCTTTTTCAAAGGCTGCCTGCACTGAACGGGCAAACGTTCCGCCGGTTTTTTGGATAAACAAATGCCCCGTCTGCCCCCTCGCTCCACCAATATAAACATCGTCGAGACCGTCCCGATTCACGTCGCCAACCGCCATTTTAGGGCCATTTCGGGAGTATAATTTCGGCAACAGAATCTGGCGATCGAAGTTGATATTGACGTTTTCGTGATGCACAAAGTCAAGTCCGGATGCTGGCACAAAAAAAGAACTGATGGGTGATTGAGAAAAGTCGTAAAACGATATATAAGGCTGATAATCAATGGTCAGGATCGTATTTATTGCGGGCTTTATTAGCAATCGACTTCGCCCGTCGGGCCACTGCACCCGCACGGAATCAACAACCTCAACCGATCCAAGCCCTACATGAAGCGGTCCTGACATGGACGATTGAAACCCGTGCGTCGGCTGATTTTCGAGGTACTGAACACCGTTGTTAGAATATACCCAAACCCTTACCCCAACAGCATAGGGGTTTACCGAAGTGCCTTTTACCTGAATCTTGAGGTAGGATTGCGGGGCCGTTTCCTGCTGCCAATTCCGATCAATACGAGCCGGGCCATTGGTGTTGTTGGTGACTAAATCGAGGTCGCCATCATTGTCGAGGTCGGCATAAGCCGAGCCGCTGGTAATGGTATTGTCGGTGAATCCCCACGCTTCGACTGTGTTTGCAAACGTCAGATCACCGTTGTTCCGAAATGCGTAGTGATGCGTGGGTGTAGCCGGCATCTGCTTGAGTTGCTCCAGTAAAGGCAGTGCCCCCGCTTCGTCGGCCTGAAACTTAACAAAGTCAAGGTCGGTGAGGTCTTTCACGAACCCATTGGTCACAAACAGGTCTTTTTGACCGTCATTATCGAAATCAGCAAACAGGGGCCCCCAACTCCAGTCGGTTCGGGAAACCCCGGCTAATTGGCCGAGTTCTGAGAAAAAGCCTCTTCCTAAATTTACTGACGCTGCTGTAAACAAAATGTGTCTTGTCTGCCACCGAGTCAGCGCGTCGCTTTTCGGTTAGTACCTGCACCATTTACCGCGACATCAGAACACTCGAACGGGCGGGAATCCCCCTGGTAACCCAGGAAGGCAAAGGTTATGCGATGCTGAATGGGTATCGACTGCCGCCTGTCATGTTTAGCGGTGGTCATCAAGGCGTTCACCAATGGATGACGGTCTTGTATCTGATGAATTTAAATGTGTCAATGGCACAAGTAGCGGCTGAATTAGACATTTCAGAAATGACCGCACAACGTATGTGTGCTGCCATTCGGGAGGGTCGGTTCGCCGGTGCGGTGGCAAAAAAAACCTGTTCCTGTCCTTAGCGGAAGCTTTGAGGCTTTCATGATTGTATCACTGTCAGTCCGATATAAGGAATGAGCCTAAATCTTTAAGCAACACTGGTGTGACAAATAGTGAAGTTTGTCGATAGGAATAAACAATAAAATTAAACAGGCTGTTCAACACCTGTACAATTTAAAACAACAGGATATGAATATTGTCGAAACTGCCGTATCAAACGGTTCGTTCAAAACGCTTGTTGCCGCCGTTACAGCGGCTGGTCTTGCCGAAACGTTGAGCGGCACCGGCCCATTTACCGTTTTTGCTCCCGTTGATGCTGCGTTTGAGGCCCTTCCTGCCGGAACGGTCGACACGTTGGTTAAGCCCGAAAACAAGGCTCAACTGACCGGAATTCTGACTTATCACGTTGTGGCGGGTAAAGTGATGTCGTCGGATTTGACCGATGGCATGACTGTTACCACCGTGAACGGCCAAACGATTACTATCCACTTGACGGATGGTAAAGTAATGATTAACAACGCCGAAGTTATCATCGCCGACGTAGATACCGACAACGGTGTCGTCCATGCAATCAATGCCGTTTTGATGCCTAAGTAAGGTTTACGCTCTGTAAATAATAAACGGCGATGGCTGGCCTCTAACCC
>JAJAYX010000698.1 GCA_026785985.1 Rudanella sp.
AGACGTGGCACCACCCGTTTCTTTGGCTAACAAAACGACCTCGGCCCAATTGGCTGGCCGTGTCCGACCTACGCGGGCAAACCAGTCGAATCGGGCCACCGACACCTGCGTGGCGGCATCGACCGGCAACGCCCAAAGGTGGTTGTCGTAGAGATAACTGCTGAACGATGGTCCCGCACTTTGTTCGTGCAGCGTCACTAATTCCAATGTCGGAACGTAATCGCCCATTGGCACGAACAGGCCATTTCGGGCCGCCGTACCGATAAACGGGTGGTCAACCAGCAGCAAATCATACTGCCGGGCCAGGTCGTCCAGCCCTTCCTCGCCGAACGACCACAGTGAACGGATGTCCCACTGAATGGTCACGTCGGGGTGGAAATCGTTCCAGGCTTTGGCGGTTACGGCTAGTGGCGCGTAGCCCCGCGTGTGATTCCAGGTGATGCCGCGTAGTGTTGTCATGCGTTGAAGGCCGAAATCAGTCCTTTCATAAACCCAATGGCGTAGGCCCGTGAGCGGTGACCACCCATCGGGTGGGTGTAGCGTGCATCCGAAACGGTATAAGTGTTGCGCCATTCAGAATCTCCGATCAGTTGCGGCACGTGGCCAGGAATCATCACGCCGTCGAATCCCACTTCGTGCAATGCCCGCACTACCGCGAAGGGATTGTAATCAGCCAGTTCGACGAAGTTTTCCGAGAAAAAAGGGGGCACTCCGTTGTGCGACTGGAAATGAACATAATGCAGTTTTCCTTGAGGCCCATACTCCCGAATGACCTCGGCCATCGTTTCGCCAAAGCCCATCGCCGACCAGCCGCCGAGACAAAACGTGAATCCGTGATGGTCGGACGGGCGGATGTTCATGGCCCGGTCGAAGGCCTCTTTGCTCCGAAACAGTTGCGGCACGCCCCCAATCTGAGCAATCGGTGGGTCGTTGGGATGCACGGATAGTTTGACATTGGCAGCTTCGGCAACGGGCAGCAGTTCGGTGATGAACTGCTCGTAATAGTCCCAAAACTCATCTTCCGAATAGGCCCTGTCGAAACTAAGGGGGGCGTTTTCGATGTCGTTCTGGTCGAAGGCAATGCCTTTGGCTCCGCCCCGAAGCCGGTGGCTGTACGTAGTTCGCCAAACGCCGGTCGGCATCCAGTTGTAGCTATGATGCCGAATTCCGGCCCGCCCAATGTTGTCAACCGCTTCCTGATAGGCTCGAATTTGCTCGACGCGCCCCGGTTTGCCGAGTATAATTTGATCATAAAAGCGGGCTGGGAACGTCTCGACCGAAAATAGCCGCAAGCCCGCATCCTCCACGCGGTTACGGATAGCGGTCAGGTTTTTGAACGACAGTTCCGACCAGCTTTCGAGACTCGTGCCGAACAGCACCACATCATCCACGCCAATCTGTTTGGCGAAGGTCAGTTGGTCGTCGGTCGGCGGAAAGAACAGGTCTAAAGCGGGGCGTAGCATAATCAGAGCGGTTGATAAATCAGTTTCAAGGCCATATCCTTATCCACGTCGGGCAGGGTTACTGTCACGGTCGAGCCGCCAGTTTTCAAAGGTATTGTCTTTGTGATTCCTCCTTTTCGGGTATCCCAATACTCGACCAGGTACGTCCCCGGTCGTTTCACCGGAACCTGTAACGTGGCCTTCCTGACTGCCACAGGGGCTTTCTGTTGTACCCCGATGTTGTACCAGGTATAAAACCGATTGTCAACCCAAATGAGTGTTTTGGCATCTGTCTGCAACCCAAAAGCTCTCAGGCCACTGTCCGAAACGGTGGGCGTAATGACCGCGTGAAACGTGCGGGTAAGCGGCTCGCCCTGAATGTAGGTTTGCACGGCTTTGGCGTGGTAGAGTTCCTTCATGTCGTCCACGGCCTGATTAAGCCATTCGGTACCGCCAGCCGCCATTTTGGTAAACAGACTGACCCACAGATGCTGGTGAAAGTCCATAGCCTCAGGAAACTGCTTTTTGTACTTTTCACCACTCAGCCAGCCCGCTAAGTAATCGTACTGGCAAATGCCGCCTTCGATGTTCACGACTGGTACCTTCCAGTCTTTGAACTTGTCCTGCAAACAGAGATTATAACTCACATTATCCTGGCTTTTTTCGCCGTTGCAAAGCTGGTCATAATCGTCACCCCGGTTGTTGTTGTGGTAATACCAGTCACCGAGCAATACCACATCGCCCCCGTTCAGCACGGCGTTTTCGTACTCGCCGATGGAATGAGAATGTCCGTAAATGTCGGTTTGGCGGATGTAGCCGTGCAGTTCTTTGAGCCAGTCGCGCACCATCACGGTCGATAGTTTAGTGCCGGGCTGGCTTTCGTCGCCACAGTTCCACATCCAGAGCGAGGGGCTGTCGGCCATGCGGCTGACCATATAACGGAGTTCGTTTTTCTGCATCTCCAGGGCCAGCGGATTGGTATATACCTCATTGATGTCGTGGCACGGCCCACCCTGTGCGGTCGAATAGGGCAAGGTTTCAAAACCATTTTGCCAGGAGCGCAACACGCCGTCGTGAAACACAATCCAGTACAGACCGTGGCGTTCCATGCTCCGCAGCGACTGCTCCATTTTCCAGGCAACGTGCTGATCTACAAAGCCATTTTTAATGTAGAGCGTCCCGTAATGGAAGGTGGATAAGTACTCGAAATTGCTACCGTTGGCCTGTTTACGGTCGTAGTATTCATCCATCATTTTGTAGGGAACCCAACGAATATTGCCCCCGAACAGAAACCGGCTTCCCCGAAACCAGCCGCTCGGCCCGCGCCCATAGTAGGGTTCGCCATTGTCGAATTCGTAGAACCGGGGTTCGACGGTGCTTTTGCGGAGGTAGCCCCGCGCATCCGACGCAACGGCGGTAAAACTGCCCGCCATCGTATGGTTCAACCCCGTCCGATCCTCGGCAAACAACTCGACTTTGTGAACGCCCGTTTCGCGGGGCCGGTAATAGAGTTTCCAGGGATTGCCCTTGATGGGTAGCAGAATCTCCTGCTCCGGCCCCGGACTGACCGGCTCAAAATCCTGGGCAAAAAAAGCGGCTACCTTCTCGATTCTCCCCGATGGCGTTTCGATAATTGCCTGAACCGTAATCTGTTTCGGGTCGAAGGGATTGGTAAACGTGCCGCCAACGGTAATTGGAATCGTGAGTTGCTTGTACTGCTGAACGGTAGCCGGCAGGGGGCCGGATGTGATGCTCAATGGGGTCGAACTGGTCGTCGGGTTGATGTTGTCGAGATTGACGGTCAGGTAGTTGCGGGCGGGTACGTCTTTGGCGGGGGCCACGATAATCAACTCATCGGTACGCAGAATGGACGGGGGCGTGTGCAGCGTTGCCAGCGTTTGCCGGTCGAAGGTCTGTTGACTGCCCCGAACCAGCCGCGCATCGCCCTGATGCAGTAACACGGCCAATGGCTCATTCGTTGGGTTGGTGAGTTGAATATCACCGCTATCGGTCAGGGTGTTGGGCAACGTTTTGTACAGACAGGCACTGCCGATGATACCACCCATCCGCTGCCTGACGGCATCCCGAATTTCGACCATTAGCTCATTGTCGCCCTCCCGGCGCAGAGCCGAAGTCAGGTCAACATCAACCGGATGCGGAATTTTACCGCCCGTGAGGTACTTAAATTTCCCCATCGGCTGACCGTTCAGATACACCGCGCCTTCATCATCAATCATGCTGGCGAAAAAGCCGATTTTGTAGCCTTTCAGTGGAGCCGATACCCGAAAGGTGAGCTTCACCCAAACGGTCTTATCAATCAGTTCGGGATGGCCGAATTTCTCCCAGCGTTGCCCGACTTTGATCGGTTGCCAGTCTTGCCGGGTGCTTACGTCGGCGTATGCTGGGGTCTGTTTCGGTTCGTAGGCAACAAAACTCCAGTTCCGGTTGGTCAGGTCAACGACGTGATCGGTCAGTGACAGCGACAACGCCGGTTGCTGACCGTAACAGGTTAGTCTAAGCAGGAGTAGACAGGAGAAAAGAAGGAGTTGTTTCATAAAGTTTGTAACACTTATTAAGTTGCTATCCATCAGTTTGTTAGCTTCGATGTAGCCAGAAACCGCTCTAACCATTTGTAGGCATACTCCCGAACGTTTTCGATGGTGTCGTGGCCATCTCCGTGAATCATCATTGAGGCCCGGCCCGGCGTTCCCAGCAGTTTATACACCGCACTGGCATCGTAGAACACCTTGAAATTGGCCATCACGTCGGGGTTGTAGGGATCGTTGAACGGTTCGAGAAACAGGACAGCACGCGGGGCGCAGAGAGCAATCACTTCGTGCATATCGTAGTTCGGAATGCCGGTTTGGGCGAGCTGAGCCGCCCGCATGGGTTCGTCTAATTTGCCCCGCGCCATAATCCGAAACACATTGGTGTAGTAAGGACTGCTGCCGGTTGACACGACCGCCGATTTGATACGGGTATCAATGGCGGTATGGAATAACACCGAGCTGCCCCCCAATGAATTACCCATTGAGCCGTACTCCCCTTTTTTCACGAATTTGAGTTGTTCCAGCACGTCAACGGCCCGAATCAGGGTGAGCATTCGGATGCCCC
>JAJAYX010000699.1 GCA_026785985.1 Rudanella sp.
AATGCGCTCCAACTACATTAGCTACACTTTGAAGCAAAAAAGCCCCAAATCAGCGAAATTTGGGGCTTTCAGACAACGTGTCCCGGTAGGAAGTAGCGGGCTCGAACCGCTGACCTCTGCTCTGTCAAAGCAGCGCTCTGAACCAACTGAGCTAACCTCCTTTTTACAGTGACGATCCGGCGTTCCGGCAGCCAACAACGAGCAGTGAACAATTGTTGGTGTCACGGGGGCAAAACTACAAAACTTCTTCGGGTTCTAAGCGGAGGTTGTAGATTTTTTGCGACGGAATCCGCCACAGCAACAGTAACCCAATGACAAACAGACCTAATAACGCCAGCACACTGTTTCGCATACTGCCGGTGATCTGCTCTACCAAACCGTAAACCAGCGTCCCGATCACGATGGACAGCTTTTCGGTTACGTCGTAGAAGCTGAAAAATGAGGCCGTATCAGTGGTGTTAGCCGGGATAAACTTGGAATAGGTGGAGCGCGACAGTGATTGAACCCCGCCCATCACCATGCCTACCACACAGGCCAGAATATAGAATTGGTTTTGGGTCTGCACTAAATAGGCCGCGTAACAAATGCCAATCCAGATGGTCACACCAATCATGAGCGCGTAGATATTGCCAATTCGCTCCGAGATCCAGGCGAAGGCAAATGCCCCCGGAATGGCCACCAATTGAATCAGTAAGACGGTGATAATCAGAGAACTAGACTCCATTTTAAGTTCATTGCTGGCGAAGATCGTGGCCACATACATCACCGTTTGGACACCCATGTTGTAGATGGCAAACGAGATCAGGAAACGCCGGAGCAACAGTTGCTGACGAACCTGCCCAAAAGTGGCCCTGAGTTCGCGGAAGCCGTTGAAAAACCACGTTCCCCACGATTCGGTGGCACTCGCAGCCAGTTTACGGGTGCCATCGGGTAAGATGCTGAACGGGATTTGAGCGAATCCAAACCACCAGAAACCCACCGTCAGGAAGGCCACCCGCGAGGCCATGCCCTCCGAAATACCGCCGAACCACTCGCCTTTCAGAATCATGGCCAGATTCAGAATCATCAGCAGCACGCTTCCAATATACCCCATCGAAAAACCCCGCGCACTGACCCGGTCGAACTGATCTTCGGTGGCAATTTCGGGCAGATACGAGTTATAGAAAACGATGCTGCCCGCCCAGCCTACCAAACTCCAGCCGAAGCAAAAAATGGCAAACGTAGTGGTGTCTTTCGTGAAAAAATACAGGAGCGCACAGGCCACGGAACCCGTGTAGCAAAAGAACTTCATGAACGCTTTTTTGCGTCCGCTATAATCGGCAAGGGCGGTACAAATGGGGCTTAACAGGGCTGCCAGCAGCATAGCCGCCGAAACGGTATAAGAAAACAGTATTGAGTTTTTTATCGGAAAACCCAAAAAGTTCATCACAACTCCCCCCGATACGTAAGGGGCAGTGGCCGAAAAATAGACGGGGAAAATACTGGAAACGATCACCAGAGAGTGAACCGAATTGGCCCAGTCGTAGATTGTCCAGGCCCGAAGGACGCGCGGATTGTTCTTTTGCATGTTGGTTTAGGATGGGAATCGCACCGGCGCACCGACGAATTCTTCTGCTAATGAAAACAAAAATTCCGTCTCAACCGGCTAAATCCACTAAATCTGCCGGTTCGCCGGTGCGATTTCAATCCTCAAATCGACGGTACAAAGACCAGATTAGCAGCTTGTTTGATACCGTTCACCTGCACCTGATCCTGTTGCAAAATCAGTGAATTCCTGGTCAAGTCCACCAGTTTAAAAACGCCTTTGAAACCCGTCACTTTCACGTCGATAGCCTTATTTTCGTTCACCAGCATCCAGTCGCCCGCGTTACGGATTTGCCTGGTGGTGCGGTCGATGGCCCGGACGATGTTGCTGTTGGTGAACTGCATATCCAGAAAAAACAGGGCCGCTGTCTCAATCCCTAACTGACTGGTGCCAATGCTTTTGCCGGCGGTGTCGGTGACGCGATCAATTTTCCAGATGTTGGCCACGAGCAGTTCGGTCTGGGTAGCCGCCGTGACGGGTGCGCTGGGGTCGGGCGCAACGTTGCGTTTGCATTGAACGCTCAGGCCGATCACCAGGAAAAGGAGCAGATAACGAGTGAGCAGGCGCATGAGATGGTCGATTATTGGTTCTTAGGTGCCAAATTAGCGGTTTATTGAGAGATAACGGCTAACAAGTCGTTAACTGGTATGCAAAACTTATTTAAGCACGGCTGGCTATTCCTGTTCAACTTACTTGTTTTCCCGGCCATTGCTCAGGATCGTTGCGCGGAGCCACTGACCTACACGCCTGTTAGTCAGCTACAACGCATTGAGTGGAGCAAGTTCCCAGACTTCAAATTGCCCTTTACCATCGTGTATGGTGGCCCCCGCATGGGCGATGTGCAGGGGCAACCGCTTCGTCACGGGTTCAGCCACATTTCGACAATGCAGGATGCGGAATTTGGCACCGTGGTGCAGCCCAAACAGCGGGCCATCGAGTGGAGTGGCTTTGCCTTTGGCCTTAATCAGCCGTGGGAAACCGCCGAAACGCCCTGGAACAACGACCTCAATGCCTACCACGCCAAATGGGATAGGTTCATGCGTGATGCCTCGGGCAATCAGCGCAATGCATCAGGGGAATATTTACTCCAAACGGATATTCTGATGGTCGATCTGGAACGGATTCGGGAAACCGATGCCCAGATTTTGCGGCTCAAAACCGACCCCACAACCCCCACGGCCTACCGAACACTACCCGAC
>JAJAYX010000700.1 GCA_026785985.1 Rudanella sp.
ACGACGTTGATTACAAACGCGAAACACCCTACCCACTGGGCTTCGACCGATATACCCGGCAGACCTTCGCCAACAAAGATTTTGCCCTGAATGCCATTGATTATCTGGCTGACTCAGAAGGGGTTATCGAAGCCCGCGCCCGCCAAATCACGCTCCGTTCCTTAGATAAAATCCGGCTACAAAACGAGCGTACCGGCTGGCAACTGCTCAACCTGTTTGGCCCTGTGGCCTTGGTCGGGTTGATTGGCGTGGCCTGGCAGTGGGGCCGGAAACGGCGGTACGGAAAGTGAGGAAAGGGCCTCAGAAACTGTATGCCAATGCCAGTCCAAAGGCCCGAACGCCGTAGTAAAGACCATCTAAATTCACCGTAATCAGGGGCAGAGCCAACGTTGATTGCACTGTGTAGAGCGGCAGTTTGGCATTGTCGATGTCATTTTTCAGCTTCACTTTATCGGCGGGTTTCAGGCTGGGCCACAGGGGGTCTTCGCCCTTGAAAACGGCTTTTATGTTAGTGCCGTAGAACGGACCCAACAGCCACAAATCAAGCCCGACCCGCTTGCCAAACAGCCACTGATAACCGAGCAATACCCCGGCCCCACCTGCGTTGAAACTGGCTTTCAGGTTGGCCCGGTGCAGAATCCCGTCGCTGGGCGTATAGGTATAATCCTGATCGATGTCCATTTTGATGTACCGTGCAAACGGGGCCACATACCAGCCCGTTGGCGCATGACCAGCCAGGTAAAATCGATATTCGAGTGTGCCAATACTTTTGGTAAACAGCGTGCTGTTGATAGCCCGGTTCGCATCCTGATTGTCGCCGTACAAATTCAGCAGCGTTTGTTTGAAGGGCAACGGCGCGTTGGGCGAATGACTGGCCGACAGTGTAATGGAGCTATGCCGATTCAGAACCCGCTCATATTGAGCGGTGTAGCTTTTGATGACCACCCCCGACAGGTTAAATTTAACAACGGTACGGTTGGTGAGGACTTGTGCCTGAGCAGTTGCCATAATGCACAAGGAGAGGTAGTTGTTTTATTTCTTCCGCAGTTTATCGGTCAGTTTCTTCAGCGGGTAGGCGACATTGAGGCTCCAGACCCGGTTGTAGGTTTTCTCAATATTGGTCGTTTCGATATTGCTTAATCCGAGTTCACAGTTGAAAAATACCATCAGCCCTTTTTGCAATTGATACCCTCCCACAAAGGTCAAGCCGCTGTCGAAACGTTTATAACCCGCCAACTTGTCGAATGCCGGATAGGATTCACTACTTCTTGAATCCGTGTATTTGATTTTGCCCCACAAGCCTAAACCCAGATACGGGCCAAATCCGCCGAAAGCCATGCCTTTCCCGCTGGGCAGGTAGTGTTGATAAACAACCTGCACCGGGAGTTCGAGGTAGGCGAGCGATGACTTGGTTTTGCCCACCCCATCGTTAAACGTCCCGCCTTTGCCAATGAGTTGCAACCCGATGTGCAGTGCCAATGGACTTAAGTCGGGCAGTTCGGGGGCCGAAAATCCAACTAGAATAGGGAGCCGGGATGCGTTTTTCCCCGAACCGGCTATGCCCCCAACTACCAGAAGAGCACCCGCGTTAATGGCCGCTTGATTCTCTTGCTGATCAGTTGTCGGCGTAAACGCACCTTTACTGGTCTGCCGCCCTATCCACAGATCCCTGGGCAAAGAAGCTACGATTTTCTGAGGTGCAGGACCAGAAACTATAGGCAGACAAACAAAGGAGAATTATCTGAACCGTAACCAGACCCGTTTGTGCAGGCATTGTACATTTTTTCATAACCATAGCGATCTAAGCGTTTGCCCGACTGGACACAACAAAACTCCACATCGTCAGGCCGTTACGGAATAGTTAATCCTAACGATTTTAGGCACTGGTACGTCAAACTAACCCCTGCTCGCGCGCGAAGCTGCCTATAGTCAACGGGGGTGTCAATACCACGTTGGCGAAGGCAGCAGTACACAAGCGAATTATGCTTATATTTGGTAGAAAAACCGCAGGAGTATGGCCACCGCTGAATTGAAATCTATTCTGCATCAACAGATTGACCGCCTTCAAAATCCGCAGGATGTTCAGGATTTGCTGCTGACCGTAAGCGAATTTGTCAGTCAGCGAACAGACATATTTATAGAGTCTCCAGAATTAATCACGCAATTGAACCGGGCGTTGCAAACAGTAAACACGGGTCAGCTAACACCCCATTCCGTTGTCGTTGCCGAAGCCAAGCAATGGATTACACAATAGTCTGGTCGGAAGAAGCCAAAGAAAATTATCGGCTCATCGCCCTGTATCTGCTGGATGCCTTTGGCTTTGCCGTTGCCGACCGATTTACCGATACGATTGGCGACAAGCTGAAAATTCTGGAAAAAATGCCGTTCATTGGTCGACGGTTAGAGAGCCTGAGTGCTGTTCGTAAACTGCCTTTGCAGCCCTACAACATGATTTATTACACCGTTGCCGAACGGCAGGTGATCATCCTCAATCTCCTCGATAATCGGCAGGGTTCACTTTTTTGATTACGTTGTCGGCGGCTACACCAACCCCTGTTCACGGGCGAAATTGACTAAGCCAACGGGTGTCGGCCCCGGTTTTGCGGGCAATGTTGCGCCGGTGCGCGTTGATCGTGAACTCGCTCACAAACAATTGCTCGCTCATTTGCCGGGTAGTTAAACCACTAACCACCAGCCGAATAATTTCAATTTCTCGTTTTGTTAGCTGGTATTTCCGGCTGAAATCATCGTCGGCAGCTTCGGCGGGAGCTATCTGCTTAGGGAACCAGGTCTGCCCTCCGGCAACAGCCAGTACGGCGGCTTTGAGAGTGGGAGCGTCGGTGGTTTTGTAGAGATACCCCGATGCGCCCAATGCTTGTACTTCGTTGATATAATGAGCCTGCGTGTAGCTGCTAAATACCAGTACTTTCAAGGCCGGATATCGCTGGTTCACGACTTTCAGGGCGGTTAGTCCGTCCATTTTGGGCATATTCAAGTCCAGTAACACCAGATCGACCGGGTGCGTATGCAAATAATCCAGCAACTGATAGCCGTTGCTGACGGGTGGCAACAACTCCACATCGGGCAACTCGGCCAGAATATGGTGGAGTCCGTCGAGCAGAAGCGGGTGGTCGTCGGCGAGCAGAATACGCATGGCGGCAGGCTTGGTTGAAGGGTCATTTTTTGCCGGGTGGGGGCGTTGTTACGTTCATTTTGTAGATGACCGACCGGAATTGGCCATCGGTAATCTTGATACGGCTCCCGTTCAGGTTGTTAACCGCATCCCCCGAAAACGTCCCGGCCACAAGCCCGGCTGTTTCGTCGAATTGCGTCACCGTCAGGGTTCCGCTGCCTCCTCTGGCGGGGTCGGCTTCGGCCTCCATAACTCCATGCAACAGGTCGATTTGTCGTTGCTGTTCGAGTTGTTCTAACTGGCTTTGCTGTAAGGGCTTGTCGTTGTAGCCTTGCCCAGGCAGCGCGGCCCTCAGTCTCGGTATAGGGTTGAGCGTAACTGGCTAACGGCAGGAGAAGAACCAATAAAAGCTGGAGGAGGTACCGGTGCCGTTTCATTTTATGAGCATGAAGGGGGAAGGTTATTCACCCTTAAATATCAGCTATTTCTCATAAAATCAATTCTTTAGCCTATTACTTTTGACGGAATGGCAAGGAGCGATCTGTTTCCAAAAGAGGAAGAAGGGAAGCTGACGCACGTTTCATAGTTGCGTTAGGTCTCCCTTCTTCCTCCTTCCGCAACGGTGAACCGCTCCTTTATTTTATGTTCTTCCGCCGGTTGCGCTGGAAATCTTCAAACATCATGTTGCCCAGGCCCTGCAAGCCGCTGTAGTAGGCCCGGCCATTGTTCACCTTCGTAAACTCCTGCACAAACTGTTTCAGATACTGATCCGTGGCAATCATAAACGTGGTAATCGGAATTTCCAGTCGGCGGGCCTGCGCTGCCAGGGTCAGGGTTTTGCTGACCACTTTCCGATCCAGCCCAAACGAGTTTTTGTAGTACTTGATACCCTCTTTCAGACAGGTCGGTTTCCCGTCCGTAATCATGAAAATCTGCTTGTTTTTGTTTTTCCGCCGACGCAGCAGATCCATCGCCAGTTCCAGCCCGGCCACGGTGTTAGTGTGATACGGGCCAACCTCTAAATACGGCAGATCTTTAGCCTGAATCTGCCAGGCATCGTTGCCAAACACCACAATATCGAGCGTGTCTTTCGGGTATTTTTGTTTGATGAGTTCGACCAGCGCAAGGGCCACCTTTTTGGCGGGCGTAATCCGGTCTTCACCATACAGAATCATCGAGTGACTAATGTCGATCATCAGCACCGTCGATGTCTGGGTTTTCTGCTCTTTCTGGGTCACTTCGAGGTCGCGCTCCGTCAGCGTAAAGTCGTCAACTCCGCTGTTAATCTGCGCGTTGCGAATCGACTCGGTCATCGAAATCTGTTCCAGCGAATCGCCGAATTGATAAGTCCGAATATCGCTGCTCAGTTCATCGCCAGTGCCTGTGTAGGGCGTGTTGTGGTTGCCACCGGCGTTGGAGCGTTTCAGTTTTCCGAAAATCTCGTCCAGGGCCGATTTCCGAATCGTCTGCTCACTTTTGGGGGTCATGCGAATTTGTCCCTCCGCATTTTCTTCGGTCAGGTAACCCTTATCTTTCAATTCCTGAAAGAAATCGCCCATACCGTATTTATCGTCGGTAAGGCCATATTGGCGGTCAAGTTGGTTCATCCAGGCCATCGACTGCTCTACATCACCCGACGTAATGAGCAGCAATTGCTGAAAAATGTTGAGCAACTGATCGAATTTATTGCCATCTTTTTGCTCAGGCGGCACATATTGAGAAAATTGAAAACCTTTCATCGTATGATATGTAGAGACGCAACACGTTGCGTCTTTGTTTGGCATCAGCAATTACCGGCAGAACAGCCCGTCAACTGGATTTGTTCGGCTGCTGGGTCTTATCTCAAATATACGCAACAGAACCCTTGTCCCTTTTTTCCTCTCCTCCTTTCTTCGTTACTTTACCCCATGAACGCATCCATAAACGTCCTGTTATTCGGCATCACCCGCGACATCACTGGTCAAACGGCCATTCAGCACCCGTTGGCCCCCCATGCCCGCGTGTCAGACCTTCTCATTCAACTGCACGGTCAATACCCGCGTTTAGCCGACATCCGCGCCCTGCTCGTAGCTGTCAACGGCGAATATGCCGAACCCGATACTAAACTCAAATCAACCGACGAAGTTGCTCTTATTCCTCCCGTAAGCGGGGGATAACTATTATGATATCCCTAACCTCAAACCCAATCGACATCGCGTCGGCCTATAAATACCTGCAAGCCGACGGTGCCGGTGCTATTGATCTTTTCCTGGGCGTTGTGCGCGATAATACGCAGGCTCGCCCCGTCGACCGACTCGAATACGAAGCTTACGACCGCATGGCACTTTCTGAAATGAAGAAGATTGCTGATGAAGCCTGTCGCCGGTGGAACATTCTCAAGTTTGTGGTGATTCACCGAACGGGCCTGTTGCGCATTGGCGAAATGGCCGTGCTCATTGGCGTTTCGACACCGCACCGGGCCGATGCCTTCGATGCCACCCGCTATATTATCGACACCATTAAGCAAACCGTTCCGATCTGGAAAAAAGAGGTGTTCACGGACGGAGAGATTAGGGTGAACGCAACGCCGTAAAAACATATTCCCCATAAATCGGGAAATGATCGGAATAAGGAACCTCGCGGAGGGTTTTGAACTGAAGTGCCGTTAAGCGGTTGGCATCGTAGAATTGATTGTCGATGCGAAGCAGATTAGGAGCGCGGTTGAGCGAAAAACCAAATCCCTGGCCCGCATCCTCAAACGCATTGTTGAGCCTTGCCCGCAACCGCCCATAGACTACACTGTAAGGCGTTTCGTTAAAATCGCCCGCTACAATGACCGGAAATGGGCTGTCATCTATATACCTCTCTCCCCGAAGAACTTGCTCGCGCCGGGCAATGAACCCTTCCCGAAGTGACCCCAAAATGCCCCGTGTCTCGGTCCGCACCCCCGCCATTTCCCGCTGATTAAGGACTCGGCGCACCCGAATACCCATTGACTCCAGATGAACGTTGATAATCCGAACTGTATCGGCCCCAATCTTAATATCGGCCCAAACAATGCCATTGTGTGTGTGTAAACCAAATGGTTCGCGGCCCTGATTGAGTATCGGGAATTTCGAGAAGATAGCAATGCCCAGAAAAGAATCCGGCATTTGTCGATACTCCGGGTATAAGACTGCTTCATATGTGTAGCCCGCAGCCCGCAGCCGATCTGCCATTTGCAGTGCCGGATAACGCTGTGAATTATAGAACTCCTGAAAACACTTTACAGAAGCTTCATTCCTGATAATCCAATCCGTAATCTGGCGAGTCCGTTTAGACTTGGCCAGCGTGGCGTAAAAATCATTGGAATTGAAATTGGCTACATTGTAACTCAGCAAACTTAACATGGGCTTGCCCTCCAGATTAGAAATCGGGGTGTTCAGGGCCACCGTTCGGGGCCATAGCCAAAACCCGGCCACCAATGCCAGCAACGATAGCAAACTTCGCCACGGATGCGTGAACAGCCAGGCAATAAGGCAAATCAGGTTGAACGCCCAGGCCACCGGCAGGGTGATCATGAACATACTGGCCGACCAATGCTGTACTGGCAAATTATACAACAGCCAATAGAGCAGCACCGTATAAAACACCAACACCACATTGAGCGACCAGAACAAAGACCGGAAAAATAAACCAACGAGTAAACGTACTGAGAAGCGAGTGGGCATGGGTAGTGGGAGTGCTTGATATTTCATCGTCAATGCCTTATCTTTGCAGCGTTTATTACATTTGAGAGTGCCGCAAAGGGAGATTAACTCCCTTTTTTGTTAGCCATAAGGCATGAATGACGTTGCAAAAATAACGGAACTGCTTCAACCTTACCTCAACAACGATCATTTCTATGTTGTTGAGGTGAAAGTAGCCGGCGCACGGGGAGGGAAACTGAAAGTGACTCTCCTGCTTGACAGTGATGAGGGGATTACGATTGAGGAATGCGCCAGTATCAGCCGACAGTTGGGTAACCAACTGGAGGAAATGGAATTCTTTGGCGAGGCCCCTTTCACGCTCGAAGTATCGTCGCCCGGAGTTGATTTTCCATTGACACAAGCCCGGCAATTCAGGCGTAACATAAGCCGGACACTGTCTCTGACACAGTTAGACGGAAAAACGCTGAAAGGCAAACTCGAAAGCGTTACGGATGAACAAATTGTGCTTGATGTTGAGGCTGTTAAGCGGTCGAAAACAAAGCAAAAAGCTGAACAGGCTGCCGGATTGCAACCCCAACCCGAAGGCCCGACACCGTTTCGCTTCGACCAAATTAAGCAGGCGACTGTAGAAATATCGTTTAAGTAAAAGTGGTTTGTGGATACGCAACCACAAACCACCATAAAACCACTGAACCAAAATGACCAGCAGCTTACTAATCGAGTCGTTTTCTGACTTCGCCCGGTCAAAAAATATTGACCGGCCCACCATGATCGCCATCCTGGAGGAGGTTTTCCGGACAATGATCCGCAAGAAATACAGCACTGATGAGAACTTTGATGTTATCATCAATGCTGAAAGCGGTGATCTGGAAATGTGGCGGACGCGCGAAATTGTGGACGATGACTCAGAAGACATCTGGGATTATGACAAAATCCCCCTCGCTGAAGCCCGGAAAATTCAGGACGATTTCGAGGTAGGTGAACAGGTAGCCGAAGAAGTTAAGTTAGATGATTTCGGCCGTCGGGTGGTACAAACCGCCCGGCAGACGCTGATTCAGAAGATAAAGGACATGGAGAAAGAACTCCTTTATCAGAAATACAAAGACCAGGTCGGCGATCTGGTTTCGGCGGAGGTATATCAGTTATTAAAACACGAGATCATATTAATCGATGCAGAAAACAATGAACTGAGTATTCCCCGCACGGAGCAAATCCCAAAAGATCGCTACCGGAAAGGCGAGTCGGTGAAAGCGGTGATCAGCCGCGTCGAAATGCTCAACGGTACGCCAAAGATCGTACTCTCACGCACGTCGCCCGTATTCCTAGAACGCCTTTTCGAAATCGAGGTGCCTGAGATCTACGACGGCCTGATAT
>JAJAYX010000701.1 GCA_026785985.1 Rudanella sp.
ATCCTGACCTGTTCGGTCGCTACCCTGACGCTCACGGCAACACCAACCCCAGCCAGCAGTTTTACCTACACCTTTGGCGCGGGTGTAACCCAGATCGGGGCCACCAATCAGGCCACTGTAAATGCCTCCGGCACGTATTCTGTAACCGTTACGAGTACGAATGGCTGCACGGCTATCACTACGGCCACTGTATCGAGTAATACCACAGCCCCGGCTCCGGTTGGTCTCTAAGCCAGCAACAGTGCGGGGGTGGCCTCCAACACACTGACGTGTTCGGCTCCCATCCTGACGCTTACGGCCACCCCGACGGGTAGTTTCACGTATGCATTCAGCAGCGGGGCCAGCCCAATCGGAACCACCAATCAGGCTACGGTGAACTCGCCCGACACCTATTCGGTACAAATTACCGGACCTAACCGTTGCACGGCCACCGCGACCACTACCGTAATAAGCAACACCACCGCGCCGGTCGCCACAATTGTGAGTAACCCCAATGCCACCCTGACCTGTACCCAAACTGCCCTGACGCTTACGGCGGGGGGTGGCACGTCGTATAGTTTCAGCGGGCCAGGGATTCAGAGCCAGAACCCGGTTGCGGGAACAGCCAGCATCAACGCCCCCGGCACCTACACCGTTGTTGTGACCAATGCCGTTTCCGGCTGCTCCAGCACCGCCACGCTCGCCATTACCCAAACCAACGCGGGCCTGATTACCGTTGGGCTGATGGCCAGCACCACCACCCTGTCCGAGTCTATTCCTACTGCCCTGCTCACGGCCACTGCCGGGGCTGGTACGTACCGCTTTGTGGGGCCGGGCCTGAACCAGACAGGAACCAGCAACCAGGCCACCGTCGATCAGGCAGGCGTGTATAGCGTGACAGCCGGGGTGGGCGGGTGCGCCACCACCGCCAGCATCGCCGTAACCGGTGTGGGCGGGGTTGCCCCAACGCCCTTCGTGATTGTGAGTGGCGTATTGAGTTGTGCGTCGCCCACCGTCAGCATAACCGTGACGGGGGCCTATCAATACGGGTTTGTAGGATTAAATGGTACCAGAGATGGCCTTGTGAGCCAGGAGGATGGTTGGGAGCGGACAACCATAAGCGGGGGCGGTGCAGGAGACTACGCCCTCATCCGCATCCCCTTCCCGACGACAGGGCGGGCGGTGGTGAACAAGCCCGGCATCTACACCGTGATTGCACGGGGGCAAAATGGCCGGTCAACACAGGTACAGGTAGTGGTAACGGGCGTGGCCTGCCCGTAGAAACGCAAGGCTGACGCATAAGGAGACGCAAGTATGCGTCTCTACGAACCAACAATAACAACAACATGAAACAGACAGTTTACCTCCTCCTGCTCTCTCTGGCCCTCCTGACTCGTCCCGCCATGGCGCAGTTAGGCATGGGCGGGGCTTGCTTTCCAGGTAAAGGCAAAGTGGCTTTCGGGACGGTAGATTCGTTTTGAGGGAAAGTACCGGCATCGTTCAGGATGATTACCGCGATATATGGCCGTAAAAGCAGCCTGAAAGCCATACTGTGGTTTTCAGGCTGCTTTTTTTATTTCCCCTTTTCCAACCTTTTTCGCATTCTGCAACACTTTGGTTTAGTTAGCATCCGCAACCCAACACATGTTCCGCCTGGCAACACTTCTCGACATATCCGAACACGAACTCGTTGAGCGATGCATAGCACAGGACAGAACCGCCCAGCGGCTGCTGCTCGAGCGGTACAAACGGGCCATGTTCAGCACGGCGTTTCGGATGCTGAATGATTATGATGCGGCCAACGATGCCTTGCAGGATGCGTTTGTGGAGGTATTTCGGAGCCTCGGCAACTTCCGGCAGGAGTCAACACTGGGGGCCTGGATCAAAACCATTGTGGTGCGGCAAACCATTCGCCAACGGCGGCAGCTTTGGCAATTTGAAACGCTCAATGCCACCACCCACGACCGGGCAGCCATCGACGTTCCCGATACCATTTCCGGCGAATAACTCGACGCGGCCATCCGGTCGTTGCCCGAAGGATGCCGGGCCGTGTTTTTGCTGGCCGAAGTGGAAGGCTATCCACACAAACAAATTGCTGCGATGCTGAATATATCAGAAGGTACCTCAAAATCGCAGGTAAACTACGCCCGGAAACTGCTCCGGCAGCGGCTGGCTGAGTGGCTATAAACAACAAACCATGAATCTTAAAACCCTGCCCCAACACGACCCGGCTCCCAATTTGTGGAACCGAATCGAAGCCGACCTGAATACTGACACACTGATCGACAGCCAGTTGAAGGGCTTGCCTATGCGGGAACCCGTTGCCGATTTGTGGGATCGTATTGACAGCGATTTAAGCGAAACAAAAATTATTCCGATTGGGCGAGGTAACACCCGGCAACTGAGCGTAACCCGCTGGATGACGGTGGCGGCTGCGGTTGTACTGGTGGTTGGCGACTGGTGGTTATGGCCTGATAATCAGGCGCAAACGGATGAACGAGTCACGGTGTCCTATAGCGTGGAAACGGGGCCGAAGCTACCCGCCGAACCGAGCGGATCGGTGGCTGACAGCCGAGCCGAGGCCTTTATTGCCCGGCAGTGCGCGGAGCAACAACTGTCTTGTCAGAAGCCCGAAATCCACGAACTCCGCAACCAATTGGTCGAACTGAAGCAGGAACAACAACGCATTGGGCAGGAAATGGCTCTTTTCGGAACCGACCCGGCTCTGGTGCGGGCGCAGGTTAAAGTGGAAAACCAACGGGCCGAAGTGACCAGGGAAATCATTACGCTCCTACGCTCATGAAACCGATTTTCGTAGTCTTCGCGCTCTTTGCGACCACCTTTGCGCCTTTGCGGTTAATACAAGCCCAGACAATGCAGGTCGTAACAAAAGTGGTAGAGAAAGACATTCCCTGCCCCGACGGACTCACGCAACGCATCCGGCTCAACGCCCGCAAAGCCGACGTGACCATTAAAGGGTGGAACCGCCCGGTGGTAGGCATCCGGCTCCGGCTCGTGGCCAAACATCCCGACCGGGCCATTGCCGAGCAAGAAGTAGCTTATAGTCAATACATTATGCAACTCAACGGTACCATCATTGACTTGTCGAATCAGTTTGTGATTCCGCAGCGGGCGGGCAAATTGCAAAGTCAGTTAAAAGCCATCTACGAAGTCAGCGTGCCGAGCCGGGCCGTGCTGACCATCAGCAATTCGTTTGGCGATGTGGCCCTGCGGGATTTGGCGGGAGAGACATCGGTGAAGGTTGAGTTTGGCAAACTCAGCTTAGACGACATAAGCGGCAAACTCTCCATCAGCTCCGACTATGGCGACATCGAAGGCCGCGACGTAAACGCCACGCTGTTTTGTAAAGCCGAAAAAGCGAATATTGAC
>JAJAYX010000702.1 GCA_026785985.1 Rudanella sp.
AGGAGTTGCTCATTTTGCTGGCGGTATGACTGAAACCAGAAAAACAGAACGCCCGATGCCAGTATCACCAGATCGAACAGAAAGTTAATGACGATCACCACGTAGCTATCCATCTGAAAAAGCGGCTCCCGGCCCTGCGTGAAGGCCAGATTGACAAAGAAAACCACCAGATACCCCACCAATTGAATCGAGAAGGTGAATGTGTAGAACAGCACCACTTTTTCGCGTTGCCGGATGCGTTCAAAAATAGACCAGAAGGCCAGCAAAATGCTGATCACCGTGAACATAAGTGTAGCGTTGAAAGTCCACCGGAAATGGCTTTCGGGAAATGTGTCGAAAAAACGTAATCCGACATTCAGCACCAATAAGCCAATCAGGGCATATTTATACACCTGAACGGCCCAAAAAGCGCGGCTTTTCTCGGCTTTCTGGTTAATGAAATGACGCATGAACTGCAACTGCGCCAGCATAATGAGCCAGCCCGACAGTAGTTGCGGATCGTAGCGGTTTAGTCCCGGAGAATTGGGCCAGAGATACTGAAAGCCCAGTCCCGACTGTGTCGAGATATGGAAAGCAATGGCCAGAATCAGGCCAATGAACCAGAAATAAACGGCCTGTTGGGTGGCCACAAACGCCACGAGGTTAATGAGCAGAATGAGCAGGGTAAAGCCCAACAGCAGACCCCAAAACAGATAGCTGTCCCGTTCTTTCCGCTCAAACGTTTGGGCATCCCAGGCTTTAACACGCACGCCCAGGACCTCATGCCGTTTGGCCACCATAACATACAGATCAGTGGGAGTTTTGCCATCGAGCACAACCGGAAACACCCAGTTATAACTCGGAAATCCACGCGAGCTAAATGGCCGTTCATCGCCCGTAACCACCTGGCTTACAAGCTTATTTTGAGTCACCTGATAAAACCAGAAGGCATTGATCCGGGGATTGTCTAATTCGAGGAAAGCCGTTTGGGGGGTTCGGGCATTCAGGCGGATGTGCAGCCAATGATGCGAAGCCGTATAGCCCCGATTCAGTAAACTGCCAGCCAACAGCCTGAACGGGTTCTGCACTAAGCGAATCTGCCCGATTCCAAGTTGGGCAGTCGAATCGTCGTAGTGCGTCATGAACCCATCGAGTGAACGCGCCCCGCCCGGCTCGATCCAGTAGGTTGGTTGAGCGCAAGTTGGAGCCATAACCCCAACCAGCAAAAGCACTATGTAAACAATTGATTTCAATGGCCTTGTGATTTCCCCAAAAGTAAGGGGCCGTGCCGCTCCGTAACATACAAACAAGTTTGTATTTTTTATCCAATTACCCAAACCCGCGTCCCTCCTGCTCCCGACTCGATTTGCACGGTGGCCCCCAGCGTCTGGGCGCGGGCGTGGATGTTTTTGAGGCCAATTCCACTCTCTTTTGGGGACTGATCGGCATTGAAACCCTGCCCATTGTCGGCCACAAGTAGTTGCCAACCCGTTGGGGTTTGAGCCAGCAAAACCTGCCCTTCGGTGGCTTGGGCGTGTTTTATCATATTATTAACCAGCTCATTACCAATGCGGTAAACCTGCCGGGTCTGCATCACCGAGAACGACACAGTTTGTTTTCCGTTAGTGGTCTCATCGGAAAATAACAGCCGAACAGAACCTGTTTGGGTGCGTTGTTCCACCAGTTCGGCGAGGGCAGTGGCGAGGCCTTTCTCTAAAAGATCGGGAGGCAGACTGTCGCGGAGAATCTGGTCGAGACAGTCGTCGGTTTTGTCGATCAGGCTTACGGCCTCGGTTAGCAGTGGGTTGGGCGAAAGGCCCGACAGCAGGGCACGGGTGTTGGTCAGTCGTCCGCCCACGTCGGTCAGGATGAGGTTGCCCACCTGTTGCCGTTCCGATTCGAGCACGTCGATAATGGCTTCGTTCGTTTGTTGCTGCGTTTGGGCCAGAACGAGTTTTAATTGCCGTTGCTCGTCGATGGATTTTCGGTAGCGGTAAGCCAGCAGATAGGCAAAAATGACGAGGTCGATGAAGAAGTTGACGATCAGAATCAGGTAGGCATCCACAAAGAAAACCCCATCGGGCTGGTAGCGCATCAGGTTTTGTGCATAGACAAACAGTTGCCCAAATATCTGAATGCCAAACCCGATCCCATAGAGTTGTTTAAGCGTATCCGTTGATTTCAGCCCCACCACAACCCCGCCAATAAATGCCAGAAAAGCCAGGTTGGCCAGTATAGCGTGAGTCTGGGTAATGAGTCGGTATGAACCCGTGTAGGATGCTGTAAGTCCAGTGATCTGGGCTATAACCAGGACCAGAAACAGGGTCAGAAACACATATTTGAGTATCTCTGTAGCCCAAAACATGCGCTTAGATTCAGTTCGGAACTGCAAAAAATACTGCTGAAACTGAAACATAGCCGGGATGTACAGCCACAGGGCCATAATCACGGCATCGGGGTGATTGATGGCCGGTGTTTCAGGCCATAGGTATTGAAATCCCAGCCCCGTATCGGCAAACTGCCGGAGTGCCAACGCCAGCACATAGAGTCCGTAAAAGGCATAGACGGGGTCGCGGGTGACGGCAAAAAACAGGAACGCCAACAACACAATCAGCCCGACAACCCCCGAAAAAATACCCCACAACAGGTATTCACGCTGTTCTTTGTCCTCAAAATCGTTGGTGCGCCACAGAATCAATTCGGTGGCCAGATTCTCGTAGCGTTTGTCGAGCCGCAGGTAATAATCGGTCGGCTGATCTGGTTCAACGGTCAGCAGATAGGCAAAGGTTTTGGTGGGCGACGGACGCTGCACAAATGGCAACCGACTACCCGTTTGGCCGAGCGAATTTATACGGCCATTTTTCACCGCGAATAGCTCAATCCGGTCGATGGTTGGATTACGGATTTCAAACGTCAGATCCTGAGGTGCCCTGTTGGCCACCAGCCGAAACCGAAACCAATGCACCGATTCGGTATAGCCAACGTTGACCCGTCGTTGCCGAACGGGCCTGAATCCTCCTATTCGCATCACGGCCTGAACCGTTGCTCTACCGCCCGTATCCTCCCAATGGAAAAGTTGGACGGGCTGTTCGCCAATCACCCTCACCGACCGCAGGTGATAGGCAGCCATGCCCAGCACAACCACCACCACGATCACAAACAAAACGATCAGGTTCCGAATCATGCTGCTGTGAGGTTAGGCATTAAGATACTCACCATCACCGAATTACCCGCTTCAGTGGAGTCGTTGAGCAGTTCGGCTTTGAGCAAATCGGCTTTGGCCCGCAGGTTGGCCGCGTCGGTTTCGGGCAATTGGGCAGGCAGGCCATCGTCCTCCACCGATAGGTTTACCTGGTCATCGTGATAAAGCAGTTGAACCGTTATGTCGGTGGCGCCGGCATGGCGTTGGGCGTTGCGAATCAGTTGGGTGGCCATGCTGAAGAACAACTGCTCCTGTTGCCCGCCCATTGGCCGAACGGCACCCATACTTACAAACTGCACCGGCACCCCCCGGCGGCTCAGTTTGCGGGTGGCTTCGGCAATGGCGTTCACCAAACCCGTTTGCGCCAATTGCGGGGGCAACAACTGATGAGAGAGGGTACGCAGTTCGTCGGCGGCTTCGTCGAGCAGGGTTTGGGCCTGTTGCAGCGGTGGCGTTTGATCGGTGCGGGCCAGTCGCGAGAGGTAGCCTTTGGTGGTTGCCAGCAACGGGCCAACGTCGTCGTGGAGGTCTTGCGCCAGTCGGCAGTGTTCATCTTGGAGGGAGGCAATCACCTGTTGTTGAGCATCCTGACGGGTTTTTAGCAGATTCAACGCCAGTTGCTGGTTGTGTTCTTGCGCGTGGGAATAGCGGTAGGCCAGGCCATACGTAAAAAATACAAGGTCGGCCAGCACCGTCAGGCCCAGCACCACATAGGTCTCCACATCGAAGGGGAGCGGCCAACCCTGCGACTGACAAAAATTCATGATTGCCACCAGCAAATAGCCCGTAAACTGCACGGCCAGCGCGTAGCCGTAGTAACGCACCATAGGTTCGGTTCGGTTGGCCAGCCTGCTTCGGCGGTTCGCTTCGGTTAAACTAAGAATAGTCAGCATCACAATGACCGGCACAAACACCGACGTACTCAGCGAAACCGCCTGATACATGTAGGTTTCGCGACCCGGCACTTCCAGCAAAGGCATCATAATTGCTGCTGTCAACGCAACCGTCACGACTATTTTGAAGGCATTTACCCACTTGAAAATCTGACTATTATGGCGATTTTGGTGGATAAAATACTGCATGAAGGTGGTTTGGCACACCATGGCCGCCCAAACATACAGATAGACTGGCGAAAACTCGTTCAGGCGGGGCACAGTGGGCCATAAGTACTGAAAACTCAGGCCGGCATCCGTGAACAGGTGCATCGTAATAAAGTGCAGATACAGGTTGTACCACCAGTAAATCCAGTCGCGGAGGGCCAGCAACAACACCAAACTCAGCATGGCCACAATAATGACGATTCCGATAAACATACCCCAGGCAAAATATTCGTTGCGGTCGGTGGAAACAAAAGCCGGGCGGTGCCAGAGCCGAATAAAAAACGACAAAATGGCGTGGGGTTGCTTCACCCGCAGAAAATACCCTGTTTTCTGCCCCACCGACGAGAGTCGAATCGGGAACACATAATTATTATTCTGGTAGGGCCGCTGCCGGTATTGAAAGCGGTCGCCGGTCAGTCCCAGCGACTTAATCTGTTCGGAACCTGGGGAGTCATCAGATACTGCATATAACTGGAGTTCGTCCAGATTGGCATACTCGATTTCAAGCATCAGTTGCGCCTGCTTCGACGGGGTTACGAGGCCATCGAGTTCAAAAAACAGCCAGTGAACAGCGGTTTCGTTGTAGCCAAAATCCTGGCGGTTCGTCTGACTCGTGGAAGGTCGAAATTGGCCCGCCCGCTGCCGGGCTGTTATCTGCTGAATAATCAGTTGGCCCGTTGAATCGACCAGCCGGTATAGTTTTCCCTGCAACGGCACCTCGCCAATTGGCCCTCCTTGACCAGATTGAGCCTGACCCAGGCTGGCCAACAGCCACAAAAAACAGAAGCAAGCGAATCGTTTCATGCCGAAGATCAGGAGGAAATACCCAAAGGAAAGCCTTTTTCCGAAAAATACAAACAAGGTTGTATGGATTTGCCCCTCCCCGATCTGCGACCTTTGTATCACCCAAACGGGACAAATAGTCTTCCTCTTTTTTTAACCAGAACGGCTAACAGCCAATACAAACAAACTAATTCCAATGAAAACCTTCCTCTCATTTGCTTCCAGCCTCGCCCTTACCGCTTCCCTTCTTGTAGTCACTTCTGGCTGCAACCGATTTGAAAACCAAATTCAACCAGAGTCTACTCCGTCGGGGGAGGCCCGTGTGGGCGGGTTCGACCTCAGCAACGGCGGCTTCGACCCGGCCCTGTTCGCCAGCAAAATTGAAGCGCAACTGACAGGCAAAGTAACGGGTTATGGCTACCGAATCATGATTAATGGGCAACCCTATACCAAAGCAGCAGGCGGTAAAGGGTACGCCCGTCACCTGATCGATGCCCCCGCCCGGGTTTATACCCCGGTAGTTCGGCAGGACATTGGCGGTTGCACCAAATTTATGACTGCCGTAGTGGTACTTAAGATGCTCAAACGCTATGATGTTCCACTTGAAGAGACCGTGTGGACATACCTGCCTACTTATTTCAAACCCAGCACCGACTTCAAGAAAGTGACCTTTCGTGATTTACTGGCCCACACCAGCGGGGTAGTTGACCGCCCCAAGTCGGCTGAGTACACCATTGAGGATGTTCAGGATTCGGTTGAGGATGGCATTTTTGACCAGGGCGAAGGCTCAGGTGGTATAGGTAATGGGCAAAAGCCTTACGGACAGTATTACTACCAGCACATGAACTATATGCTGCTGCGCCATGCCCTCGTTTATCTGGTTGCTAAAAAAGACCCCAATTACATCCGTATGGACTTTCTGCTGCTGAAAGAAAGCAGAACAGACAAGAGCGGCCTGTACGACCTGATACGCCATCAGTTCTCGTTCCTGCTCCAGCAAGAGGTGTTGAAGCCAGCGGGCTGGAACCAGAATCAATATGAGTCGGTAGGCGATCATCCGTCTGACAACGGCCCGAATGTACTCTATTACCCGGTCGTGAATCCAGCCCAACCGGGTAGCACTGGAAATGGCTGGAGCCAGGTAGGTACTAACTTTATGAACATCAGTGCCGACGAACTGGCGGGGCTGATG
>JAJAYX010000703.1 GCA_026785985.1 Rudanella sp.
AAAACCATCCTTACCCTTCTTTTGGGATTCATCATCTTTACAAACGTATCGGCTACGTCGCAATCGACAGCCGAACGGGTGAACAGATTTGTCAGTTCCAGCCAGATGTATCTGGAAAAATCCAACCTGCTTGCCGCCGAAGCAATGGCCCGCGAAGCCGTTAAATTGGCCGAAACCACCAGCGACGCACGCCTGTCGGCCAGATCCTACGGCACGCTCGGCATGGCTCTGTTCAAAGCAGAGAAAATTATTGGTGCCGACAAATACCTCAACAAAGCCCTGACTCTGTACCAGGGCCTGCGCGAAACGCCACCTGAAGCCGTAGCCATTCTCTTCACGCTGAACAAACTGTATGACACAAGCAACGATGACGACGCATTAGATCCTCGCCTGAAAGAGGCCACCACGCCCGAAGAAGCCATCACTAAAAGTCAATTCTACCGTAATACCAACCTCGACAGTCCAAAAGATTTTCGGGGGGCCAAGAACCCACTCACTTGGGCATTACGCAGCAAAAATCTTAAACTCATTGCCCGCGCCGAAGCAAATCTGGGTATGTTTTTGGCCCAATCTAAATCGGAAAGGGATGTTATTGATGCCATGAAATTGTTGGCGCGTTCCCGCACCCATTTCTACGAGAGCCGGGCAAAATCGCCGGAGATTACCCCGATTGAGCAAACCATTGATGAGCTTTATCAAAAGCGTACGTTCACTAAAAATGCTCCAGGCGACAAATACGCGGGCATTGAGATTGGCTCTAAAGGCGTAAAAATGAGCATTATCCGCCTGAAATCAGATATAAAAGGGGAATATGCGTACTCTATCCTGTCCGATACCGCTATCAATACCGAAGTGATTTTGTTTACGTCGCAGGCCATGACGGAATCGGTAGGGGCCGTGAAAACACTATACGATATTGCCGTTAAAAAGCATGGTATCCCCTCGAAGCGCATTTTCACCGCCATCAGTAGCGGGGTACAGAGTCAGGCCAAGAAAAAGGGGAAACTGCCGTTGCTGCTCGATCTTCAGGAAGGGGTGCGAAACGAACTGGCCCAGGCCGAGCGGACGGTGGAAGTGATTACCGTTGAAGACGAACCCCGATTGACTCACTTGGGTGTTGTTCATCCCGAAGGCCGCTACGATGCCATGATTATCGACATTGGGAGCGGGAATACCAAAGGTGGCTATTTTGCCGATAACACGCTCAATTTTATCTCTTTCCACGTTGACTGGGGGACAAAATCGCTCACGAATGAGATGGAAAAAACCGATTTTGTCTCGATAGCGCAATATGCCAGGGCGGTGGATGACAAGATGCAACAGGTCAAAATTGACGAAATACGCCCGGCCATCAGCGCGAAGAGTGGGCTACGCAACAAACCCCGCATTATTATGAGCGGGGGTATTTGCTGGGCCATCGCTACCATTATGCACCCCGAAAGCCTGAACAGTGCCTATGTGGAGGTCACGGCAGACGATGTCAGGCGTTTTCGGGAAATCGCGGTGAACGAGTATGAGCAACTCGCCAACAAAGACAGTCAGATGTATAAGCTGCAAAGCAAGGAAGACCGCGAAAAAGCCAGGAAGGAAATTGGCCGCGTCCTGGATGTGTTCGACCAAAAAGCCATGATCGCCGGGGCCGCGCTGCTGGAAACGATGATGAAGGAGTTCAATGCCACCTCCATCCCCAAAAACTATTATTTAGCCCGCTACGGCTATATTGGTTGGGTAACGGGCTACATCATCCGGTCTCTTGCTGGCGACGAATAAGTAGTTTATGTTGCTTTACACCACCCGTCCACATAAATCAAAATACTCGGCCCGCTCGACCTGCTTGTGGTTCTGGATAGCTTAAATGCCTTCCAGAACCACAAGCAATTGGTCTTTCAACTCAGGCAGGTTGTTTTGAACAATATCCCACGCCAAAGTAGCATCAACACCAAAGTACTCATGAATCAGAAGGTTTCGCAAACCGACAATCTTGCGCCATTCCACATCGGGATGGGCATTTCGGGTTTCGACATCAATATGGTTGCAGGCTTCGCCAATAATTTCAAGCTGCTTGACACAGGCAAATCGCATCATCGAATTTGCCAGAAACGAGTCGAAGGTTTGATCCGCTATATACTGTTCGATTTCGGTAATAGCCTCTATTGCGTGTTCAATCCGTTGTTTGTCACCGAACCGGCCTTTCATAAACGAGTTGTTTATCCTTTTCTATGAAGGGGCGTATTCGGTGAGAAACACCGTTTGACGAGACCAGATCAACCGATTTCCGCAGTTGCTCTTCGAGATCAAGTTTCATGCCAACGAACTGAAGACCAATGGGCTGACTATAATCAAGCTCAAGCAGCAAATCCAGATCACTATGGTCATCGGCCTCACCGCGCGCATAAGATCCAAAGATATAGGCACGAACAACAGGCTTGTTGCATAAGTAATGCCTGATTATCTGTATATCGCTTGTGGTCAGCTTCATGCAGCTAATTTACACCACCCGTCCATATAAATCAAACTCCTCGGCCCGCTCGATCATGACATTGGCAAAATCGCCCAATCGCACATATTGATCTGCCGAGACAATGACTTCATTATCCACTTCTGGTGAATCGAACTGGGTGCGACCAATGAAATAGCCGCCTTCTTTGCGGTCGAACAGTACCTTGTGAGTTTGGCCCACCCGCGCCTGATTCAGCTCGAACGAAACCCCCTGTTGCACTTCCATGATGGCATCGGCGCGTTCCTGCTTCACCTCAGCAGGAATATCGTCGGGCATGGTAAACGAGTGGGTATCGTCTTCGTGGGAATACGTAAACACGCCTAGTCGGTCGAAGCGCATTCGCTCCACAAAGTTGTAGGTCTCTTCAAACATCGCTTCCGTTTCGCCGGGGTGGCCCACAATCAGAGTAGTGCGTAGCACAATACCCGGTACTTTTTCGCGGATTGTCTCAACTAAGGCTTCTGTTTTCTCGCGGGTAATGCCCCGGCGCATCAGCTTCAGGAGTTCAGTTGAGCCAGTCTGCAGCGGCATATCCAGGTACTTGCACACACTTGGGTGGCCGCGAATTACGTTGAGTACATCAAGCGGAAATCCCGATGGATACGCGTACTGTAAGCGCACCCAGTCGATACCCTCTACATCGGCCAATTGACCAATCAAGTCAGAGAGGTTCCGCTTTTTATAGATATCTAAACCGTAATAGGTCAGATCTTGGGCAATCAGAATCAGCTCTTTGGTACCGCGTCGAGCCAAGGACCGGGCTTCGGTCACCAGTTCGTCCATCGGGCGCGACACGTGCTTACCCCGCATTAATGGAATAGCGCAAAACGAACAAGGCCGGTCGCAACCCTCGGCAATTTTCAGGTAGGCGTAGTGGGTGGGCGTAGTTAACAGGCGTTCGCCAACCAATTCTTTCTTGTAATCTGCTTTGAGCGTTTTCAGCAGTCGGGGCAATTCGTTGGTGCCAAACCAGGCATCGACAGTTGGAATTTCAATTTCCAGTTCGTCTTTGTAGCGGTGCGACAAACAACCCGTCACGTAAACCTTGTCGACAATACCTGCCTCTTTGGCATCGACATAGCGCAGAATGGTGTTAATAGATTCCTCTTTAGCATTATCAATAAACCCACAGGTATTGATTACTACAATATTGGCATCATCTTTCTTCGACTCGTGGGTCACATCCATGCCATTGCCCCGGAGTTGCGTAAACAGCACCTCGGAGTCCACCACGTTTTTGGAACACCCCAGCGTGACGATATTGATTTTAGTAGTTCGTATTCCTTTTGTTTTCAAAATAGATTCAATTTTACCGAACGTCGTTTGTCAATAACGCCCCTGCTTATCCACAAAGTTCGGGTGAATTGGGGAGAACGCCTATTAATGCGCCTGGAATTGCCTAATTCGAGCAGGCTCATGCGGCCATACGCACACGCACGGTGGTTCCTCCCGTTGGGACCGTGATAAGTTGATAATCAGCACCAATGACTTCAGCCCGCTTTTTCATACTATCCAACCCGTTTCCTTCGCCGTTCGTTTGACTAACAAAGCCCTGCCCATTATCCTGCACCGTCAGATTCACCTTTCCGCCGGTTTGCCGAATCATCAACCTCACTTCCGTCGCCCCGGAATGCCTGGCCGCGTTATGAATGGCCTCTTTACCAATCAGATAGAGGTTCCGAATCACGTTGGGTGGCAGCGAAAACCGCTCCAGTACGGGGTCCGTTTCAACCAATAGGTGAATATTACGGTGAGTCAGCAATTCGTGACCAAAGCTCTCCAACCGCTCGGCCAGCCGAAGGGCGTTGTTGGTGTCGGAGCGCATCGACCAGACCACATCGCTCATACGCTCGATGGTGGTGCGGGCGTTGTCGGCGATTTTTTGGAGCAGGGCATAAGAATCGGCGTAGCGTCCTTCGCGGTGCATGGCACTAGCGGCTTCGCTGTAGAATGAGATGCCCGTCAGCACCCCGCCCACATCGTCGTGGAGGTCGCGGGCAATCTGGTCG
>JAJAYX010000704.1 GCA_026785985.1 Rudanella sp.
CACTAACAGTTTGCATTATAGGAGCAGGGGCATCGGGCATTGCGGTGGCCAAAACGCTTCATCAGAACGGCATTGATTTCGATTGTTTCGAGCGCGGTTCCGGCATCGGCGGCAACTGGCGGTATAATAACGACAACGGTTTGTCGTCGGCGTATCGGTCGCTGCACATCAACACCAACCGTATGGTGATGGCCTACAGCGACTACCCCATGCCCACGGATTACCCCATGTTTCCGCACCACAGCCAGATCATCCGCTATTTCGATGATTACGTGGATCGTTTTGGGTTTCGCGCCAAAATCACGTTCAATACCGAGGTAACGAACGTCACCAAAACCGATGGAAGCAATAGCACCACCTATCAGGTAAGCACCCGGCCTATGAAAGGGGGCGAGGAGACGGTGCGGACGTATAGCCATCTGATTGTGGCTAACGGGCACCATTGGAACCCCCGCCTGCCCGATCCGGGGTTTCCCGGCACGTTTGCGGGCGAAACCATTCACTCGCACGACTACAAAGAGCCGGAGCAGATCATGGGTAAATCGCTCTTGGTGGTAGGCATTGGTAACTCGGCGGTCGACATTGCCTGCGAAGCCGCCCGGCTGCATACCGGCAAGGTGACCATTTCGACCCGCAGCGGGGCCTACATTATGCCCAACTGGCTCATGGGAATGCCGTTCGATTCGCTGGCCAGCCCCAGCATGTCAAAACTGCCAATGGGCCTGCAACGGTTCATGCTAAATCTGTCGTTGCGGCTGGCCCACGGCAAACAGGAAAACTATGGGGTTCCCAAACCCAATCGCCCACTGCTGACCGAACATCCCACCGTATCGCAGGATTTGCTGAATATGGCCGGGCGTGGCCTGATCCGGTTCAAACCCAACATCGAACGGTTCGAGGGCCACGACGTGGTGTTCACCGATGGCACCCACGACCGATTCGATATGATCGTGTATGCCACAGGCTACAAAGTCACCTTCCCGTTTTTCAAAGAAGGGTTCTTCAACGTCGAGCAAACCAACGACCTGCAACTCTACCGGCGCGTGGTTCATCCCAACGTTCAGGGTCTCTATTTTGTGGGTCTCGTGCAGCCGTTGGGAGCCATTATGCCCCTGGCCGAAACCCAGGCTATCTGGTTAGCCAAGTTACTCAAAAACGAGTGTCGCCTGCCCGACCGGGCCGCCATGCTGCGGTCTATTCAGGACGAAGCTGACAAAAACCGCCGTCGCTACAAGCAGACAGCCCGGCACACGCTGCAAGTCGATTTTCACCCCTACAAGCAGAGCATTGAGCGGGAGATAAAGAAAATGCGGGTATAGGCCGGAATGCATAAGGGCTTTAATGATCAACTACTTAATGCTCCGTTTCCAGCTTCCTCTGCCAGATGGGGGCATTTCTGAGTGTCTGCTTCAGCCATTTACTGAAATACGTAATGGCAGTGGCCAGGAGAATGACAACGGGAAGGGAGATAAGGCCGGCAACCCTTTTAGTAGAAAAAAGTAAACCGTAAACAACTTTTCTATTGTTACTCGTTTTAACCGTTTGCCCCGTTCGCCAATTGGCTCAGGCACTTACTCTGGGTGATGCCCTGCAGCAACACCACCCGGATGCCCGGTTTATGATTGGCCTTGCCGATGAAGCTAACCCGATACGTTCGCTTACGCTCCCCCACCCTATTCTGCCTGTTTCTGAGACCCTTGACAGCCAAACACTAGCCGCCCTGTCGGAGCGATATACTCCCACGGAGTTTGCTGCGGCCACAAAGCCGGGCCTGGTTCGGGCCATGATGGCCCAACATCCCGATTGCGAACAGGTGATTTATCTGGCACCGGATGCGTTCATCTACCAGCCTTTAACTGCTGTGTTGTCGGAACTGGCGACGGCCCAAATGTTGCTGACTCCCCACCTGACCGCCCCCCCCGCCGATGGGCTGTTTCCCGATGAGAAATACCTGCAAAATGTGGGCTTATACAGCGCCGATTTCCTCGGTTTACATCAGTCGGAGGAAACCGAACGGATGCTTTTGTGGTGGGAAAACCGGGTGCAGACCCGCGCCCAAGTAGATTTTTGCGAGAGTTTGTGCTTAGATCAGATTTGGTTGATGCACCTGCCCGCTCTGTTCAACGGGGTGCGGATTATAAAAGACCGACGCTGGCACCGGGCCATCTGGAACTGGCACGAGCCGCTCAAAAAGGGAGAAGAGCCGCCCCTTTGGGTCAATTTTAAGGGTCTTTATAATCAGGACGAAGGCTTGTTTGTGCATCAAACCCGACTGAAATTAACACGATATCCTGCGCTCCAACAACTGCTGACTGAGTATCGGGCGGGCGTAACAACCCGACAGCAATCGGCTTTTGAGCAGGCTCCCGCCTTTGGGCAACAGCCCGAACCGCCCGTTGTGCGGGGTTGGAAACGACAGGCAGCACTCACGCTTCGCTCCGTAGCCACGTATGTTGAAACCGTGGATGTACCTGCTATTCATTAACCCTACCGACCAGAAAACCACGTCAAAGTCAATATTGCATGTTACTTTTGCGCTGACCTCTCTGAAAAGACAAAC
Organism: Rudanella sp.; assembly: GCA_026785985.1. Taxonomy (GTDB): domain Bacteria; phylum Bacteroidota; class Bacteroidia; order Cytophagales; family Spirosomataceae; genus Rudanella. The sequence goes on from JAJAYX010000704.1 coordinate 2,561, forward strand.
ACACGAACGAACCTTAATGAACGTACTTTACGACCATCAAGCTTTCACCGTAAAAATGTATGGTGGAGTGGCCCGGTACTTTTATGAATTGATTCGGTCGTATAATCAGAACCACGCCCTCACCGCTGACGTATCGTTAGTATTCTCCAACAACGATTATATCAACGGAAAATCGTTTATCCCCCATCATCGCTACGAACTGTTGGCCGAGAGTCGGATGGTCAATCAGGCCGTTTCGCTGCTCAACAGGTATAATAGTATTCGGCATATCCGAAAAGGGCATTTTGATGTGTTTCACCCTACCTACTACCATAAGTATTTCCTGAATTATTTAGGGCAGAAACCCTTCGTGCTGACGTTTCACGATGCCACGAGCGAACGATACGCCTATAAATACCCGGATGTTGGCGACCATTTGCCAGCCCTCAAGAAGAAACTGCTGCTACGAGCCAACCGGATCATTACGGTTTCTGAGTTCTCTAAACAGGAGATTCAGCGTTTTTTTGGGATCAGCCCCGAAAAAATTGACGTTATTTATCTGGGTACATCATTGGGAGAGAGCGAGCCATTGGTTGGTCAATCGACTGATGGGTTGCCGGCCAAAGAACCGTTTCCCTATTTGCTATATGTGGGCAAACGATCCTTTTACAAAAACTTCGATGGGTTTTTCAGAGCCATCCGACCTGTTTTAAACCGGTATCCCGATATTCATCTGGTTTGTGCGGGAGGGGGCGTGTTTAGCCGGGCCGAGCAAATGGCCTTTCATGGCGCCAAACTGACCAGACGTGTTCACTACCGACCCATAACCGATGTGACTCTTTTACGGTTATACCAGCAGGCATTGGCCTTTGTGTTTCCGTCGTTCAACGAGGGTTTTGGGATTCCGGTGCTGGAAGCCTTCAGCGGTGGTTGTCCTGTTTTGTTGAGTGGCCAGAGTTCGCTGCCCGAAGTGGGCGGTTCGGCAGCTCTGTATTTCGACCCCAAAAACGATGAGTCTATTGCTTCGGTGGTTGAACAAGTGATTCTGGACGACGCACTCCGGGCCGACTTAAGCAGGCGGGGCAGCGACCGGCTAAACCTGTTCTCGTGCGAGAAGACCGCTGCCCAAACCTTACGCATTTATCAAAGCCTGATGTAAGTAAATAGACAATGAATCGTGTGTGATGCACTATTCATTGTTCCGAACTATAGATGAATTTAGCCACAGCATCCCTTCGGGAGTTCGTTACCAGACCCCATACGCCCCAAAACAATTCGTGGGCTTCTGTTTCGCAGCCGAACCGAGTCAGGCCTCAGTACCCAAAACTGACGGTGGTGACTCCTTCCTATAATCAGGTACAGTATCTGGAAAGAACTATTCTGAGTGTGTTGAACCAGCAATACCCTAATCTGGAATATTTTATTGTGGATGGTGGCTCAACAGATGGAAGTGTGGAGTTGATCAAAAAATATGAACCGTATCTGGCGGGTTGGGTCAGCGAAAAAGACCGGGGCCAAACGGATGCCATCAACAAAGGGTTCAGATGGGCCACCGGCGACCTGGTTGCGTTTCAAAACTCCGACGATGTGTTCTCCTCCGGTGCGTTTGAGCGGGTAGCCAACGTATGGCGAGAGAATACGGATGCGGGCGTTTTCTACGGTAATATGTACATGATCGACGAGCAGGACGTTATTACAGAGGAGTTCAGACTTCCCCCCTTTTGCGCCGAATGCCATATTTACGAAGGCATGCAGGTTTATAATCAGTCGCTTTTTGTTCGGCGCGACCTGCTTCAGGAAACTGGTTTGCTGGACGAAAGCCTGCGCTTTGTGATTGATTATGAACTGGTTGCGCGTCTTGGAGTGCAGCCGGGGGTGCGCTTTCAGCATGTCAATGGTTTTTGGGGAGGTTTTCGGGTGCAGCCCGATGCCAAATCGTCGACCATGGCCACGGTGGGCATGGCCGAACATGAGCAAATCCGGGAGCGATTTACACCGTTTCTCCGCAGCCGGTTAGGTAAAGGATTCTGGCTTCGGTACTGTCGCATCCGAAAATTGCTGTACTTTGTAATACGAGGGCAATGGGGCTACGTGCGCCATCGGCTTTCACTTAGAAAATAGAAATTTAGATACTGGACGCTGGATATTGGATGTTAGACTAAATCCAGTATCCAACATCCAGCATCCAATACCTCAGTTATGTTTCGATTACTGCAAAAAATGGATTACATGCGAATGGTGGTGGGCATCTGCATGGTATATGACGGCTATCCGCTCATCTTTTTCTTTAAAGAAACCCTTCGGCTGGCTCCCAACAGCACCGCTTTCACGGCGGGGTTCATGGCGTTGGGCTTCGTGTTGATGGTGCCCTTCACGGTGTTTCGCAAGCTGTATATGCCTAATATTCTGGGCTTTTGCCTGATGGTTGGGTCTATTCTGCTGATGATGTTCTACATGGTCTATTATGTGGGCGAACCCGGCTATGGGGGCTTACTAACAGACGCTATGTATTTTGCTTTCGCACTGATTTTTTTGTTTTTGCTCATTAACGTTCCCAACGACATTATCGAAGTGGCCATTCCGGTGATTGTGGCCTTCACGCTGATCTCGAACATGGGCCTGATCTACGCCATGATTACCGACCCAACCTGGCAATTAGGACAGCGGGCGGCCATCAACTATGGCTCAACATCAACCGGTGAACGGTCGGGCAACCCCCACCCTTTTGCCCGGAATGCCCTGTTAGGTGTGGTCGCCTGCGGAGTTTGGGCTTTCGACAAACGCACATCGCTGCTTCCGCGCATTTTTGCCCTGTTTACGGGGGCAGCCAGTGCGGCTATTCTGGTGATGACGGAAACCCGCTCCAGTATCCTGGCTTTTATCATCATTATTGCCCTGTTTCTGTTCTATAACGTTCGCCCGGCTCAGGTGAAAGCAGCCGCCAGGGGTTTAATGAAACCATTACCGCTGCTTACGATTGCCGTTTTTATGGGCGGAGTCATTTATTTCCTCCGACGCAACTGGCAGATTTATTCGCTGCTCTATGGGTATGTGATCAACTTTATTGATCGTAATACCGAAAATATCTATGCCCTGCTGGGCATGAAAACAGCCGCCGGTTATACAGCCGCCTACGATGCTTCGTCGGTAACCCGGACGGTCAGCACGGGCTTTTTGGGCAACGTATTGGTGGGTCACATGGAAATGCTGGTGTTTGGCAACGGGTTTAAATTTCTGTATCTGGACATTCCCCTGCTCGAAGCCTGGATCGACTTCGGTCTGCTCGGACTGCTGCTCTTTGGCGGCCTTTTTGTCCTGTTCACCTACCATAGCCTTCGGGCTATGCAAACCAACCTGAACCCGTTCACCACGTTTTTGGCCTACTCATTCATTATGTTGCTGGTGCAGTCTTTTACGAACGGACGACCCAACGAAATCTGGTATTGGTATCCACTGGCCCTGATGGTTCGGTTTGTTGGCATTGAACATCTGTTCCCCATCCGGCTCTGGAACAACCCACCCGCCATTGACTATGGGGGGTATGCCGTGCCAAACCCAACGTTGCAACCAACGTCGACCGCTGCTCCCGCACCAGCAAACGCATGAGGATTCTGCTGGTACACAACATTCTTTGGGCGCATTATAAAGCAGCCGTGTTTCAGGCTATCGACCAGTTGGTTGGCCAACGGTCCGGTGTTTCGTTTCGAGTGCTTCAGATTGGCCGCAACGAACGCCTGCGGGGAAGCTGGGAAACCAACGACCCCAACGCACCCACCTATGCCTACCCCTACGAATTGCTGTTCGATTCGTTTGTGGAAGATATTCCGCTGGGCGCACGAACCCGTGCGCTACTCAGTCGGATGCGTCGTTACAAACCCGATGTGCTGTGCCTGACGGGCTATTATGACCCGGCTCAACTGGCTCTGCTTGCCTATGCCCGACTGACCGGGGTGCCCGTGGTGATGCAGATGGAAAGCACCGCCCTCGACAATGATCGGTCGTTCGTGAAAGAGCAGGTGAAGCAGTTCATTATACGGCAATGCAACGGTTTTTTCTGCTTTGGCTCCCCACAGGCCGACTACCTGAACCAGTTGGGCGTTTCGCCTGCCCGAATTCTGCTCCAGAAAAGCGCGGTCGATAACCAGGCATTGCTTCGGGCCTACCAATTGGCCATACAGGAGCGCGAAACCCGTCAACAGGCGCTGCGCTTACCGGCGCATAATTTTATATTTGTTGGTCGGCTCATCGAACCCAAGAACCTGCCGATGCTGCTCCGATGTTTTGCCGATGCGGTGTCGCAAAGCCCCAACAAAGCCAACTGGGGCCTTATTTTGCTGGGCGATGGGCCGCAGGAAGTCGCCCTGAAACAGCAGGTTCAGGAATTAGCCTTAGAAACGCAGGTGTTTTTCCGGCCCGCCACACCCTGGTACCAGGTGCCCGATGTGCTGGCCCTGGCCGACGTTTTGGTGTTACCGAGCGTGTCGGAACCCTGGGGTTTGGTGGTAAACGAAGCGATGGTTTGTGGGCTACCGGTGCTGGTGTCGGATCGTTGCGGCTGCGCCAAAGACCTCGTGCGCGATGGGCAAAATGGTTACCTGTTCGATCCGGGGCAACCGGCGCAACTAACCGGGCGGTTGCTGGCGTTTATGAACGAACAGGCCGACCGGGGTCAAATGGGGCAGGAATCACAGGGTATTATTCAGAGTTGGTCCGTCTCTTCGGTAGCCGCTGAGATGCTGGCCGGTTTCAACGCGGTAAAAAAAACGTAGTCTAATGAGAATAGCTCACATTTGTGCGTATGCGTGGGAGGTTGGTGGTCCTTCAAAAGTTATTTACGACCATACGGCTATAGCGTTGTCTGAGGGGCATCAGGTTGATATTTTAAGCCCTTACTCAGACGATGATACTCCCTATCCTGTTCCCGAAGGTGGTCATCTCTTACGATTCAGACGTACTACCCCAATAAGCCGGGGGTTTCGGGAATTTTCCTGGCCCTTGTATCGGTATCTGCGTAGGCATATTGGGGAGTACGATGTCATTCACTGTCATGGGCTATGGCATTGGGCCAGTATAGCCCCATTCATGATTCATAGTCCCGACGTAGCTAAAGTCGTTACGGTTCATGGTGTCTTGGACCGCTGGGTATATGCTCAACACCGCTGGAAAAAACGGTTAATGGACGTTTTGGTGCAACATCGTTTTTTACAGCGGGCTGACCTGATTCATGTCATTACGACGGAGGAGCAGGCTGATGTGGAGCGGTATCTCGGCAGGCCGCACCCCAATATCGTCTGTATTCCCAACGGAATTAAACTGAGTGACTTTGAGGATATGCCTCCAGTAGGAACCTATCGGCGAGCTATTGGCATTCGTGAGAACCAGAAAATCGTCCTGTTCATGAGTCGATTGAATGCAAAAAAAGGCCTGGATTTATTACTGCCCGCTTTTCGACAGTACATTCATGACCAGTCGGATGCCGTGTTGATTTTAGCCGGTTCAGATGACGGATATTCGCACGTTGTTCAGCAGTTTATCCAACAGCATCAGTTGCAGGATAACGTGCGCATGGTTGGGATGCTCACTGGGCAGCACAAAATGGCTGCACTGACTGATGCTGACCTGTTTACGTTGCCCTCTTACTCGGAAGGGTTTTCGATAGCCTGCCTGGAAGCAATGGCTGCTGGCACACCCACCCTGCTTTCGGACCGCGTTGGATTTAGCGAGGCTATTCGCGAATACGATGCCAGTCAACTGATTCAACTGACCCCTGAGAGCCTATTGGAAGGGTTAAAAACGTTACTGAATACGCCCGCCCGTCGGGAAACAATCCGGCAGAATGCAAAGCGATTGGTCAGTGAGCAGTACGATATTAATGAGTTATCGCTTCGGCTTCTGGACCAATACCGGAAAATTTTGAAAAAACCACGGCAAAAGCAGTGAGGTTATTCTGAACAACATTTGCCCCGGCTTCGGGGTTATTACCGTAACGTTATGTTCTTTACACGCCTGTGAAACGCTGGATAGCTCTTGGTCTCGTAATATTGGTTGTTGGTGGCATCATCGCCTACAACAAGTTTGGTAAATCGAAGAAAGACGACCCGACTGCGTCGGCAGGTGGCCCCGGCGGTGGCAGTAGACCAGGTGGGCCACCGCGCCCAACCACGG
>JAJAYX010000705.1 GCA_026785985.1 Rudanella sp.
ACTTATACCTCATACGTAGATCGGCTCTATGCAACCACTGGTTACCAATGGTTTGGCTTGAAACCGGCCTTCAATGCAACGGGGGCTTCGGGCGAATCTTCGAAAGGGAAAATTGAACTGGCTACTCCCGCCTTCCAGCAAATCCGGCAGATGGATGCCTTCGCGATCAATATTCGCGAAAATACCGATCCAATCGCATCGGGTGCCGAAGGAATGAAAGACACACGGATCATCGAAGCTATTGTTCAGGCGGCCGATACCGGCCGACGGGTCGAAATCGACTGGAAACAGGCGTGACATCCGGTTCACTCATCGGGGGGAATTCTGCGGAAAAGTGTATAATTCGTCACTTGAGGATTGTCCTAACTGTGTCTCGTAAACTCAAGCTAGTTTTAATTTTTGACATATAGATTTTTGAGATAATGATTTGAGACACTCCAACTCACGTCTCTAGGGATATAGAGAAATTGGACGACTATCTCGTGAAAAGGGCGTTTTTGAAGACTGGATCAGGTGCGCCAATAATAGGCAATGTCCGGTCTTCTGCTCGTCTAGATGCGGCCAGATGACTTTAGCAAACAAATGATCGAAACATTCAATGTCTACAAAAGCAAAGTTCAGACCAACCTTCTGGCACAATGTTTTGACAAAGTCGGGTACTGTCTGGGGGACCACCCCAGCCAAGATACCAATTGATACTATCTTTAGAATGGTTTGCCCGCTCGGCATTTGACAGCCGCAGCTGTTCTATTACTGACGGTTGGGCTCCGCGGTAGCCAACCACAATTAACGGCTGATCTTTCAGAATTGGCATCAATGCCTCTACCAACTGGTCATTCATTCGTCGAATCGGGTCAATGACCCACTTATCCCACTAGATGCTGACACGGCCAGATTAACTACCAGCCTAGGTAGCCTTCGGGCGTAACGCCGTTCAGCCGAAGATAAACCATGCACTGCCCTCGATGGTGGATAATGTGATTTTCCATCGCGTAGAGATACCGCCAGTTTGGAATTTTACCACCCACAAAGTCAGCCTGCTCGAAAAGTTTCGCGTCCGGTATTGTCGTGATGGTTTGCCGCATAAAGGCGTAGAGCGCCTTCACCTCATCCAAAACCTGTTGCTTGGTCACTGCCTTCGACAGATCACGGCCGTTTTTGTAAGGATCGTCAATGCCCAGCCGTTCCGCCAGCAGTGTTGTTGTGAACTGGCAGCAATGCCGCCACTGATCAGCAAAGGTCATGGCTTGGGGCGTGTATTTGAAGTCATATAATTCGGCCGGCATCTGTCCGGCAGTGATCAGGGTTATCCTCTCAGACACAGCCCAGGCCTCAAGCAACTCCCGACGCACGCGCTGGGCTTCGAGTTCGAGGTCGGTGGTGGTGGGGCGGGCAAGGGCTACCGCTGGCAGCAGGCTGGTGCTTAGGAGATTCTTGAGGAAACGGAGTCGGTTCATGAGCGTAAGTTGCTAAAAAGTTAATTATGAACCAAGTCAGTAAATCGTAATGTTTTGGGGCACCTTTAAATCGAAAACCCACTGAGCAGGAGAAGGGGATACCGTCAGCATGTTTACGGTTGAGAAACCAAATAGTTGGGCTGGCAAACAAATCACCTGATTCTACTAATTAATTTGGAGAAATACTAGTTTCAATTTTTGACATATAGATTTTTGAGATAATGATTTGAGACACTCCAACTCACGTCTCTAGGAATATAGAATAATTGGACGACTATCTCGCAATTACGGGCATTTTAAGAAACGGCGATACACATTATTTCTGACCGGCTGCACTTTTAAAGTCCGTGATGGTCTTTCCATCATAACGATACACCCCGTTCAGAGATCCAAACCAGATACTCCCATCGCTAGCTTCCAAAATCCCACAAAGCATTTTTTCTACTGACATTATTTCGGTTACAGCGGGCTTTTCATTGTACAAGGACTTTTGATCATAACGTAAAAGTTTCCAAGCCCCGAACCCATTAGGATTTACTTCACCAGTAGTCCAGATGTTTCCTTTTTTATCTTCGATTATAGCGGAAGCACCTCTCTGCGATACCTTAGTAAAGGTGCTGCCGTCATAGCGCCAAAGACCATCAACGTCACCGAACCAAATGCTCCCTTTTTTATCTTCGATTATTGACCAAACGTTGTTAAACGCTTTGCCATCTTTGTTTTTTAAAACGGTAAATGTTTTTCCATCATAAACGAACATATTGTCTCCTTGTGCACCAAACCAAAGCTTGCCGGTTTTGTCTTCAAGGAGTAAACGAATACTGTTACTGGGAAATCCATCTTTTGTGGTAAAATTTCGAAAAGATTTCCCATCGTAACAGCTTTCTCCAAACCAAATATTACCGGCTCTATCTTCATAAATATGCAATGCTGTATTACTGGCAAGCCCATCCTTTGTTGTAAAATGCTGAAAGCCTGCCTGTCCGGTAGGCAGGGATTTACAATTGTAATAATAAACACCTGAATCCCTGGTACCAAACCAAAGATTTCCTTTTCGATCTTCCAGAACATCCCAGA
>JAJAYX010000706.1 GCA_026785985.1 Rudanella sp.
CCTTCCCGTTTCCTCGTTACTACCCCAAACCCAATGCTCACCCCCTTGCCCAAACCGATCCAGTCGGGCAGAAACACGTTGGTGGCAAATTCCACGTCGAAACCGGCCAGTAACTGCCCCTTGAACGGCAACCAGCGCAACGGCCCCAGCCGCAGAATCCTCACCCGCACCGGGCGGTCAATGTGCCAGTCCAGACCCTTGGCCATGCTCAGGATATTACCCGTAAGAATACGTTCGAGCAACTCGATCCGGTCGATTTCGTCGGGTGTATGCTGGTAGCGGGCATAGTTGGTTTCGTTCAGGGCCAGCCAATCGCGGAGCTGGAACCGGAACGAGTGTTCCCAGGCTTGCAGGGTGTATTGATGCAGCCGCAGGTCGCGCACGGTCAGTGTTAGCGGGCGGTCGCCGAGCTGGATGGCCCAATCCGACTGACCAAAAAAATGGTGTACATCGTCCACGCCTTCGTCAATGCAAACAATGGCCGGGTTGCGCCCAATGCGCTTGTACTGAATAGCCGGGTAGCGATACAGAAACTGATCGTTATCGAGATGATTATGAAAACGGATGTGTTCGAGACCCGTTTTGGCGATGATGGCCCCCCGAAAAGCGGGTAGCTCGTGCTGGTCAATTTCCGCATCGAAGCGGATGGTCAGAAATCGGATTCGTTTCAATGGCGTTCGGAAATGGTGGTTTATAATCGGTATGCGAAATAGGCCCGGTTAACTGTAAAGTAAATGCAGTCAGTCTAAAATTGAGTAGATAGATAGAAAAACAGATATAACCTGAATTACTTTCAGGGTCAAAAGGTAAACACTGATTTAGCTATATGCAATAAAATAGATAAATAATACACAAAAAAAGCTTCGCCAGTAGCGGAGCTTTTTTTGTCAAACTTGATGCGATTGACGTAATCGCTGTAACTTACCGCCGAATCACTTTCAATAGCGTACCCCGTATTACGGCATCACCAACTTTCATGCTATTGAGTGTGCCCAACTCTTCCAGGCGGCTGGAGGGCATATTCAGGGCGGTCATCACATCGCGAAAACTGCCATCGCGGGAGGCTTTCTCCACTTGAACGCGCTCCGGTTTGCGGTTAATTTTCTCCTGATCTGTTAGGGCACGGAAATCCTGGGCAACACTTTTGAATGCGTTAAGTCGACCGTTGAAATCAGCCGCCGACGACAGACCATGCAACGCATAAATAGCCCCATTGTACTGAATCAGCCACGTCGCAATCTGCAGGGTATTGGCGGCAGTTTGCTGTTGTTGCTGTTGCTGACCTTCCTGCTGCTGTGGCTGCTGTTGCGAGATAATAACCAGAGCCGGGTTGCCGTTTATGGTGGTCTGTACGTTTTCCAACACCTTTAGATTCAGTTCTTTAACCATCGTCTGGGCGGCTTCATCCAGCGAATTGCCTTTGGCCAGCATCAAAATCATGGCTGCTTTGCCATCGGCGGGGGACATTTGAAACTGCTCCGGGGAGTTTTGATGCTTCCAGCCCCGTGGCACCGGAAACTGGAACTTCAGCACGGGGTGATAAAACATATCGTTCTCAACAAAGCCCTGCTTTGGGTCTTCGCCAAAAATAATTCCGTCGATCAGGCGCAGATAACGCTCTCGCTCCACAGCATACTGCTTTGGGTTGGCTGCCTGAAACTCCTTCGCTAAACCCGTCACGCGGGTTTGGCGGTTACCCGGATCGGGGTGGGTCGACAAAAACGTGGGCACCTGCTGCCCGGAGTTGTCCTGAAGGCGTTTGATGGTGCCAAAAAAGCCCGCCATCTGTGCGGCATCATAGCCGATCTTGCTCGAATACTCGACTCCAATTTTGTCGGACTCCGATTCGTGGTCGCGGCTATATTTAAGAAACAATACTTGCGCGCCCTGCAAAACGCTTTCTCCCAGTTGAGGAACGGCAACCGCTACGGCAATGGCTCCCAACGTGCCAAATAACTGGCTCGTTTGTTGCCGACCCGCGTGTTGCGCCGTGATGTGGCCAATCTCGTGCCCAAGTACCCCGGCAAACTCGGCTTCGTTGTTGAAGTGTGCCATGATGCCCCGCGTAAAATAAACGTAGCCACCTGGCACAGCGAAGGCGTTAACCACCGGCGAGTCAACAATATAGAACTGGTAGGGCAGGTCGGGACGGTGCGAAATAGCCGCCATTGCTTTACCTTTTTCGTTAATAAAGTCCTGCATTGGTTTGTTTTCGTAGAGACCCATGCTGGCTACGATCGAAGGGTGCGATTGTTGTCCAATGGCGATCTCCTGATCTTTCGACATTAAAACAACCTGACGCTTGCCCGTTACAGGGTTACGCGAGCAGGCAAGACCACCAGCTACAAAGCCGATGATAAGCAAACGGGTGAAAAGGGTGTTCATAATGTACTAAACAGTGAAGGGTTATTCCGAACCTCTGGTCGGAAATGAGTGAGCAAAAATACGCCCGTAGAGGTGAAACAAATAAACGGACATTGTTAGCATTAACAACTGACAAGGCTCAATTTGTTTTGTCACAGGATAAGGTTCGGGTTTGTTGCCTAATTTTACCTGTCTAATTCACAATCAACATGACCACCCGTCGCCACTTTCTTCGCTGGGGAGCGTTTGCTCTGCCCCAATTCAACCTCAAGAACCTGCTAATTGAGAAGCCTCCTGTTTCCAAACCCGTTGTTGTCTCGACCTGGGACAGTGGCAAAACCGCCAATAATGGAGCCTGGCCAGTGCTGAAAAGTGGTGGCCGTGCCCTGGATGCCGTTGAACAGGCGGGCATCGCCAGTGAGAATGAACAAAGTTGCTGCGTGGGCGTAGGGGCTAACCCCGACCGCGATGGCCACGTGACGCTCGATGCCTGCATTATGGATAATCAGTTCAATTGCGGGTCGGTGGTGTTTCTCGAACGGATTAAACACCCCGTTTCGGTGGCGCGTAAAGTGATGGAAACAACGCCCCACGTGATGCTGGCAGGTGCCGGTGCCCAACAGTTTGCCCTGGCAAATGGCTTTACACTAGAATCGGATAAGCTCTCTGCCGATGCCCGGAAGACCTATGAGCACTGGCTAAAAAAGTCAGCGTATAAGCCCGTTATTAACGTGGAAAATGGCCCCAAACCTCGGCCCTCCAAAAAAGGAAATGGTCCGTTTGCCCCGTCTTACTTCGATGATGGAAGCGTTAACCATGACACCATGGGTACCATCGCGCTCGATTCGGCGGGCAATTTGTCGGGCATGTGTACCACCAGCGGCATGGCGTTTAAAATGCATGGTCGGGTGGGCGACTCACCCATTATCGGGGCGGGTCTGTATGTCGATAATGAAATTGGGGCCGTTACCTGCACAGGACAGGGCGAAGAGGTGATTCGTATGTGCGGGGCGCACCTCGTGGTGGAGTTGATGCGACAGGGCAACACCCCACAGGAAGCGTGCCGGGCTGCCGTTGAACGCATTGTGAAACGCGACCCGGAGCGGGCCAAAACGTTTCAGGTGGCTTTCATAGCCCTCAATAAAGCAGGCGAAATTGGCGCGTACTCGGTACAGAAAGACTTTACGTATACCGTAACCTCTAACGAAACACCGACAACCGTTTTGGCCGCAAAAAGATAATTTCGGTAGGAGTCTGAGCTGTAGATAGGCGCACACAGCCCACCCGCTATTATTTTTGCTGTTTCATTTCTTCTTTTACCCGGCGGCTCAGAACCCGGCATAAACTCATAATATCACTGGCCATATGCTGGTCGCCGGTGGCCGATTCGATGGTGCTGGCCAGCCCGTCCATAATCTCGATCACGAATCGTTTCATGTCCAGCACCTCCATGTCTTTAGTCCAAAGGTCCATTTTCAGGGTGCTGTTGTGGTAGTGATCCCAAATAGAAACGGCAATGGCATGGGTATCGCTCAGGCCCTCATTGGGGTTATCGGTGGCATCCCAATAAATTTTATCGGGGACGTTCTGGGTATCTAATTCAATATTGAACTGAATAGTTGACTTTTTCATGGGTGCAAAGATAGAAGCTGGATAATGAATTAGCTGCCAAACACCCTCCGCAGAATGTCGCTGATCCGGGCTACGGGGTTTTCGCGGATGTTTTTCTCTTCCCGGGCAACCAACAGAAACAACCCATCGACTGCTTTATTGGTGGCATATTCAGTTAGGTTAGGGTTAACTTTCTGTACCAGTGGCAAGCGGTTATACGTATTTATGATGTCGCTGTAATACTTGGTGGTATTGTTCGCTTTCAGAGCTTTGTCGATTTCAGGCGTAAACTGAACCACCAATGCCTGACCCGATGTACGGCGCAGGTATTGCGTGGCGGCATCCTGTGGCCCCCGCAAAATCCCGATGGCATCCTGAATGCTCATCGACGTGATCGCCTTAATGAAAATCGGTTTCGATTGTTTGGCGGCATCTTCGGCAGCCCGGTTCAGCGACAGCACAAATTTATCGACCTGTGGCCCCAAACCAATTTGCCGAAGCCGCGTTTCAACGCGCTGGATTTCGGGAGGGAACAAGATTTTAATCAGGTCACTTTTATAATACCCGTCCGTGGCTGAAGCCTGATTGGCACCTTTCTGAATGCCTACCTGCAGTGCCTCGCGCAACCCGCTGGCAATGTCGGCGTTAGTAAGCGAACCCGACGAACTGGCCGGCTTCGTTACAGCATCCAGAATCTGCCCGAAAATCGACCTGGGCTTCTGGGGCACGGTTGTATCCTTTGTTTCCTGGGCGTATGACGTTGAGTATAGGCAAACCGACATGAGTGCCAGTAACCAGATTTTCTTTCTCATTAGTTTCAGTGTTTTGTACTTTTGACCAATCATAATCTCAAAGGTTTAGCCCATTGGCGACTTTTGCAACCCCTTACGATGATTAACACGATCCGCGCAGAAGTAGTGACCATTGGCGATGAAATATTGTTCGGCCAGATAACCGATACTAACACCCAGTGGATCAGCACCGAACTGACTAGCATTGGCATTCGCACCGTTCGGAAAACTTCCGTGGGCGATCAGGCCGAAGCCATTCTGGATAGTCTCCGCGAAGCTCACCAACGCGCCGACCTTATTATTATTACGGGTGGACTGGGGCCAACCAAAGACGACATCACCAAGAAAACACTCTGCACGTATTTTGGGGTGGGTATGGTTCGTAGCCAAATAGCGCTGGATCTGGTCACGAGTTTTTTTGTGAAGCGGGGCCGCGAAATGACCGACATCAACCGGGCGCAAGCCGAATTGCCCGCCAAAGCCGAGTACGTGCAAAACGACTGGGGTACTGCGCCCGGCATGTGGTTCGACTACAACAATGGGGATGGCCGGAACGTGGTCTATGTGTCGTTGCCCGGCATACCGTTCGAGATGAAAAGCCTGATGACCCACCGGATTTTGCCCCGCCTGAAAGACCAGTTCGAGACCCCTGTCATCAAACACAAAATTATTCGGCTGGTGGGGATCGGCGAGTCGTTTCTGGCCGAGCGGATTGAGACATGGGAAGATGCACTGCCTCCGCACATCAAATTGGCGTATCTGCCCAGTTTTGGCCAAATACGGCTTCGCCTAACGGCTACCGGTATCGATGAAGCCACCCTCGACCGTGAATTGGCCGAACAGGTTGCTACCGTGATGCCCCTGATCGAACATAATGTTTTTGGATTCGATACCGACGAACTCGAAACGGTGGTGGGCAAACTCCTGCTGGAACGCGGTCTGACGTTCGGCACTGCCGAAAGTTGTACAGGCGGTTATGTGGCGGCTCAGATGACAAAGAACCCCGGTTCGTCGGCCTGTTTTCAGGGAGGCATCGTCAGCCATGCCAACTCAGTGAAAATAAACCTGCTGGGCGTTGACCCGGCCATATTGAATCAGTTTGGGGCCGTGAGCGAGCAAACTGTCCGGCAAATGGCCGAGGGTTGCCTTCGGACGCTTGGTGTGGGTGTTGCTTTAGCGACTAGTGGCATTGCCGGCCCCGACGGTGGCACGCCCGACAAACCCGTTGGCACTGTCTGGATTGCCTGCGCCACTGCAAACGGAACCGTTGCCAAACTGCTGAAACTCGGTCAATACCGCGAGCAGAACATCCAACTTACCACCGCCTATGGCCTGAACATGGTGCGGGAAGAATTATTAAAATAATGGCACTCATCGACATGGTTATGCCCAAAATGGGCGAGAGTATTATGGAATGTACCGTGATTACGTGGCTCAAAAAGCCCGGTGATCGCATCGAAGCCGACGATTCTATTCTGGAAGTAGCCACCGACAAAGTGGATACCGAAGTACCTGCCATCTGTGCGGGTATCCTGAAAGAATGCCTTGTTCGCGATGGCGATGTGGTGCCAATTGGCGCACCCATCGCCCGAATTGAAACAGAAGAGTTCATCGAAAACGGACAGGCTCCTGAAAGCACTGCCCCGAATGCTGCGCCCCTTGCTCAGATTCCCAATCACTCAAGCCATTCTGCCGAAGACGAGGTTTTGGAAGCCGCCCGTGGTCTGGAAGCCAGCATTTCGTCCATGCGCACCCGGCCTGACCTGGTTGGTACGGCTTCGTTTGCGGGCCGGTTCTATTCGCCCCTGGTGTTGAATATTGCTAAGAAAGAAGGCATTGGCCGCGAGGAACTCGACCGCATTCCGGGATCAGGTGCCGAAAATCGCCTGACTAAAAATGATATTATGGAGTATGTGAGTGTGGAGCGTGGGCGATCCGACGGGTCGGCAGAGGACGTAGGGGTTAAGCAAGAAACGGTAGCCCCCCCACCACCCGCCCTTCACCGACCCGTCGGACTGCCTTCACCCACCCCCACCCCCCGCTCCCTCAACGGACATTCTGAGATCATTCAGATGGATCGGATGAGGAAGCTGATTGCCCGGCGAATGGTCGAATCGAAGCAGATTTCGCCCCACGTCAGCTCGTTTGTCGAAACCGATATGACCGCCATTGTGCAGTGGCGAGCTAAAATAAAGGACGATTTCAAGCGGCAAACCGGCGAAAACCTGACCTATACGCCGATTCTGATTGAGGCCCTCGTGAAAGCCATCAAAGACTTTCCAATGATCAACGTGTCCGTGGAGGGCGACAACATCATCGTTAAAAAGTCGATCAATATTGGCATGGCGGTGGCTTTGCCGTCGGGAAATCTGATTGTGCCCGTCATTCATAATGCCGACCAGTATAATCTTGTGGGCCTAACCAAAAAGGTAAACGACCTCTCCAAACGCGCCCGCGAAAACAAACTCACCGCCGACGATCTGGCCAACGGTACCTACACCATGTCGAACATTGGCACGTTTGGCAACGTGATGGGAACGCCCATTATTTTGCAACCGCAAGTAGCGATTATGGCCTTTGGAGCTATTGTGAAAAAGCCCGCCGTGATCGAAACACCACAGGGTGATTTGATTGGTGTTCGGCAACTTATGTTCCTCTCGCACTCCTACGATCACCGCGTGGTGGATGGTTCGCTGGGCGGGCAGTTTGTGAAGCGGGTCAGTGATTATTTGGAGAAGTTCGATACAGACAGAAAAATATGAAACAACGCATTGCCATCGACATGGATGATGTCATGGCCGACACCTACGGCAAGTTTGCCGA
>JAJAYX010000707.1 GCA_026785985.1 Rudanella sp.
CCTGGGTGTATGGCACGGGCAACGCACTAACGGTGCCGCAGGCTGAATACCGGGCCTATCGGCATGAGCCGGGCATCCGGAGGTTCAACACCGCCGGGGCGGGTGCCATCATTGCCGGTCTGTTTGATTTTGGCTCACGCGCCACGGACTATGGCACCCAGAGAAACACCTTTCGGGCCGAGGCTTACCACCGGATGGACTTTGGAATTCAGTTTCACAAACAAAAAAAGCGGCACGAACGAACCTGGGAGTTTAGTTTCTATAACCTCTACAACCGGCGTAACCCGTTCTTTTACCAGATCGAAAATGTTTCGGAGCGAAATGCCAGCGGTCAGAGTACCGGTTCTCGCACAGGTCTGTTCCGCTATTCGGTATTTCCGATTGTGCCCGCTTTTAGCTATAACTTCAAATTCTGACCCACTATGCCTACTCCGAAAAATCAATCCCGATCAACACCAAAGCCGCTTGCTCTTTTCGCCTTGCTGCCCTTCCTCTCACTTTTTTTGTTTTCCTGCGACAGTCTCCGCAATGAGGTTGACCCCAATCGGCTGAATAAGGAAGCTGCCAAATTAGTCGTCACGGGGTTTATTTCACCCCAGGATACCGTTTTGGCCGTGCAGGTCAATCGCTCGGTACCGGTGCTGGGGCAAAGCAACGCCATCCGTGACGTGGCTAATGCCACCGTCACCATCCGCGACGGGAGTCAGTCGGTAACGCTGCGCTACGCAGTCAATTATAATCGGCAAAACGTGAATCTGTACTGGGCCAGCACCCGCAGCTTCCCAATTGTAGCGGGCAAAACCTACACGCTCACCGTTGAAACGCCGAATGGACAGAAAGCTACCGGTCAATGTACGGTTCCTGCCCGTGCCCCCATACCCGAACTTCAACTGGACTCAGCCGTTGTAAGCAGAGGCTTTACATCATTTGGCACCAATGGTCGGCAAGATGTTTACACAAAGGAATATACAGTTCGGGCGCGGTGGTTCGATATAAGGGGTCAGCGCAATTATTATCGGGTGGCAGGATTGTTTCAGTATCAGGCAACACCCCCAGCCAACTCGACAGCCGTGAATCCGGTTATTATCCAGACAGTATCGTTCAACGCCAATTTCTCCAACAGCGGAACTGTAGCGGATTCGCCCAGTACAGACGGAGGTTTACTAACATCCAGAGAAAGTGTTTTCTATCAGCCCAACCAGAATTTTATTGTCTCTGGACTAACAGGAACGACCGTAACCAGCCAGGCAGATGCCAATCAGCTACAGCTAGGCAAGCTACTTCGCTTTGGCGAACTTACTATTTCGCTGCTTCATACCGACGAAATGTACTATCGGTATCACGATGCCATTTCCAGACAACAGGATACTGGTGATAATCCTTTCGTGGAACCCGTCCAGATTCCGACCAATATCAGTGGTGGTCTTGGCTGCTTTGCGGGCTACAATCGAAGTATGGTAGTAGTTAGGGTGAAATAAAAAAAATGAAAAGGAGGAGCGGAGAAAGGAGCGGCTACAATCGCTTTCCCTTTCTCCGCTCCTCCTTTGCTGCCTTACTCCTATTTTATACCGCCTGACTGTTCATAATCTCCGTCTGCTTCCGAATCGAATCCATGTGGATGATTTTGTAAATCTCTTCCACGAGTTCGGTGTATAGGTTGAGTTTTTGGCCTAGTTCAGTACGGGTTTTCAGAATTTCTTTCCAGCGTTCGGGCTGGAACAGCGTTACGTTGTTATCGCGTTTGTATTCAGCCAGCCGCTCCACGAGGGCCATCCGCGCACCCAGCATCTCCACAATCTGGCGATCCACATTGTCGATGTTCCGGCGCGACTGCTCCATGAAACTCTGAAACTCAATATTCGATGATTCAACCTGCCGAATTTGCAGGTGATCGAGCATGTCGCCAAACGCTGTCGGAGTTAGTTGTTGGGCGGCATCGCTCCAGGCTTTGTCGGGGTCGATGTGCGACTCCACAATCAGGCCATCGTAGTTGAGATCCATTGCCATCTGCGACAGTTCGTTCAGGTAGGCCCGCTTACCGGCCATGTGGCTTGGATCGCCAATGATGGGCAATTCCGGGAAAATCGACTTCAATTCAATGGCCATTTGCCACATCGGAACGTTCCGATATTTGGTGGCTTCGCCGGTGGCAAACCCCCGGTGAATGGCTCCCAGCTTCTTGATACCGGCTCCGGCAATCCGCTCGAAGGCACCAACCCACAGCGCGAGGTCGGGGTTGACGGGATTTTTAATCAGTACGGGCACATCGACACCCCGCAACGCATCCGCAATTTCCTGCACGTTGAAGGGGTTAACGGTTGTACGGGCACCAATCCACAGAATATCGACACCATATTTCAGGGCTAGTTCAATATGTTGGGGGGTAGCCACTTCGACTGCAAACGGCAGACCTGTTTCGGCTTTGGCCCGCTGAATCCAGGGGAGGGCAGCTTCACCCATGCCCTCGAAACTACCGGGACGGGTGCGGGGCTTCCAAACCCCCGCACGAATAACATGGACAGCGTTCAGTTCTTTTAACTGGCGGGCGGTCTCAACAAGTTGATCTTCCGTTTCCGCACTACACGGACCGGCAATAATCAACGGCTTCCCATCGGTCTGAATCCACGATGACAGCGGCTCAACAACTAAATCAGGCTTCATAACAATCTGTATTCTAAACTAATTAATAAACAATGTACAATCAATAATGCATAACAAGGAAGATACCAAAACAGGGGCCAGGTGGTCTACTATGCCTTGTTCATGCTTCATTATACATTACCCAATAGGGCACTCGGAACTTTTGATTTGAAAAAGTGGTATATTTGCAACCGAACTCTCCTAAAAAGGGAGGACAAATATACCCGGTCTAAAGCTGATTTTTAGTTTGTTGACGCAGTTTTTTACGATATTCCCAACCAACCGTGTTTAAGTTTGTTGTTCAATATAAAACAATGTTTCGGTTTGGTGCCGCAGCGTTTTTAACTTTCGCGTTTGCGCCCAGCCAAATGGGCTTACACTATGTCGAATAGAAGTAATCTAATGCCTACAACTCTGCAACGGCCCACCGAGGTGGCGTCCGTATCGTTTGAGGATACTTCGATTGCCTTCTCCTGTCAGTCCGATTTCAAACTACGGAAAACGTACTGGCTCTTTGCGTTGATGAATAAAGGATGGTTGGTAAATATAGGAACTTTTTTTATAAAGATATCCCTGAAACTCAAGCTACCGATTAAAAACCTCATCAAAAGCACCATTTTTGAGCAATTCTGTGGGGGCGAAAGCATCCGCGATTGTGAGAAGACTATCGGTAAACTCCACAATGGCCATATCGGCACTATTCTCGATTTCTCAATAGAAGGCGAAGACAGCGAGCGTAGCTTTGAAGAAACCACGCTCGAAGTGATCCGTACTATTGAGCGAGCCAGCGAATCGACTGATATCCCGTTCTCGGTGTTTAAAATAACGGGTATTGCCAGTTCTGATCTGCTTGAAGCTGTGCAAAAAGGTGATGAACTTACTGATGCCGACAAAGCCGCTTACGAGCGCGTTCGTGACCGGGTAAATCGCTTGTGTGCCCGGGCCCATGAACGCAATGTCAGACTTTTCATCGATGCCGAGGAAAGCTGGTTGCAAGGCACTATCGACACGCTGGCCTATCAGATGATGGCCCGATATAACCGGGAGCGACCCCTGGTGTTCAATACCTACCAGATGTATCGCTGGGAAATGTATGACAACCTGGTGCATGCCACCGAAACAGCTCGCGAACAAGGCTACCTGCTGGGGGCCAAATTAGTGCGGGGAGCCTACCTTGAAAAGGAACGAATTCGGTCGCACGAAGAAGAGTATCAGAATCCCATTCAGGCTACCAAAGAAGATACCGACCGGGATTTTAACCGGGCAATCGACTTTTCCCTGAGCAGCCGCGACACGGTTTCGATTTGCCTCGGCACGCACAATGAGTATAGTTGCCAGTACTGTTTTCAACGGATGAAGCAACTCGGCATCGCTCCCAGCGACGAACACATCTGGTTCGCGCAGTTGCTTGGCATGAGCGACAATATCTCCTATAATTTAGCGAATGCTGGCTACAACGTGGCTAAATATGTGCCCTACGGCCCTGTTGATGCCGTTATGCCTTATCTGTTCCGTCGAGCTGAAGAAAATAAATCTATTGCCGGCCAGAGCAGCCGCGAGTTCAAACTAATTGCCAAAGAACTCGACCGGCGCAAAATGGTTAAAAGTTAAGAGTGAGTTCTTGACCGCACGGGCGGCCCCGTTTTAACTCTCTATCTATGATCCAGAAAAACCCGCTCAAGTACTTCCTGTTCGCTCTATTGCTGATTGGCATTGACCAGGCATCCAAGCTGGCTGTTCACCACTATATGCAGCCGGGTTTTGCCGGGCAAATTAGCCTGATTGGTGATTGGTTTAAGTTGCATTATGTACTTAATCCCGGCATGGCGTTCGGAATGCAACTGACCCACGATTATGGCAAGCTTATTCTGAGTTTGTTCCGGTTGGTAGCGATGGCAGGTATTGGCTGGTATCTGGCTCATTTGGCCCGGCAAGGTGCGCCAAACGGTTTGCTTTGGGCAATGGCTATGATTCTTGCCGGGGCCGTTGGCAACGTGATCGACAGTACTTTTTATGGCGTTCTGCTGAACAATGCACCTTATGGCTCGCCCACACCCTGGTTTCATGGACAGGTGATCGACATGGTTTTTGTGGACGTTTGGGAAGGTTTTATTCCCGATTGGGTGCCGCTTTGGGGAGGTCAATATTACTCGACACCCATTTTCAATATTGCCGACTCCTGCATTTTTATTGGGGTTTGTTTGATCCTGTTTTTCCAGCGTCGGTTCTTCCGCGAGCATAGCTTCGATCCAGATGGCCAACTCCCCGACGATGCCATCTATGCTCAAACGGCAACCGTTTTGCCTGCCACCGACTTTGTGGAAGAAATTGAAGCCAAACACGACAACACGCCAGTTGCCGGTGTTGAAGGACAACCCGCCCCTGATCTGGGCGAAGAAGCAAACACGGCTGATTTGGAGAAAGAGCATCCGGTAGCAAGCGAAGAACCAATAACGAATTCACTGGTGGATGAGCATCGGCCAAGCAAATTCAGTGAAATATAGACTCTATTCAATGCGATAAAGACGCAGCCCGTCCGTCGTCGATCCATTTTTTGCTGACATCCTCCCCCCGCTAAAGCAGGGGGATTC
>JAJAYX010000708.1 GCA_026785985.1 Rudanella sp.
AAGTCCTGTGATTAAGGGTGCTGTTGCCGTACATATTTGACGTAATTTTGTCGTCCATACCGGGCGTTCGCCCTTCTCAGGCTGGTGGTGTGCCGTTCAACGTTACTATATGTCCAATACTCTTTTCAATCAGCGGGATATAATCGCCTATTTTATTGTAGCCGCCATCGGGGCTATGGTTCAGCTAATTGCGGGTAGTTTACTTCAGGAATGGTTCCAGATTAGCTATGAGCAGGCCCTGTTCATCGGGTATCTGGTTGCGTTTGTGGTAGGCTTCGTCCTCACAAAACTGTTCGCGTTCAACGCCCGCAACTCAGCCCAAACCCGCCGGGAAGCAGTCAAATTTGTGATGGTTTCGGTTATTTCCTGCCTGATCACAGTATATGGTTCCTCGCTTTTATACGAGTATTCAACCACTCAATTCGAGCAACTGATGGTTGTTATCCCCTTGTCGGTGAAACGGGTTAACCTGAACAAACTCATGGCCCAGGTGATTGGCATGGGGCTAAGTTTTATTAGTAATTACATCCTGCACAAACGGTTCACGTTCAACAACACCGGGTTCTATGAACGGCTAAAGAACTTGCTGGGGTTATAAGTCAGGTAATGCAGCCTTCATCCGAACGTCTATTTGCTCGTCAAGCAGAATGTTCATGGCGTGCGCGTTGGCGAGTTAATCGGTTGGCGGCTAATGCCAGTACTTCGTTGATCATTGAGCGGTCAATGTGTGGGTAGCCCGCCAGAAACTCGTCAACAGTACTGTATTGGAGGTAATCGAAAAGGAACCCGTGTTCCCCGGAAGACTGGCTCTCCACTTAAAATATCAGGGTCAGACTGAATAATGGACGTAGGCATACAAGTATCATTTAGTATAAAGTTAAATTTTTTGACCAAACCTGCCCCCCTCACAAACAATCCACATCGGCCACCACGCTGACCTGCCGCAGGCCCCTATCAGTGAGAATATCGTTGATGCGGTCGCGGATAAATTCTTTCACGGCTTTCATGTTCACCGGGCCACGCTCAATCTTTATTAATATATCGTAGAGAAACTGGTTGCGAATGCGCTCCACCAGCGGTTGCTCTGGCCCCAAAACCCGGCTGCTGCCGAGGGTGTCGGTGAGTTCGGCGGCCAGTCGCTCTGCCGCTTGTTGACTAATATGTTGCTCGGGATGGCGCACTGTGAGTTTGATGAGCCGCGAAAAGGGCGGATAATTGAAATCCTGCCGCTCCCGAATCTCTTCGTCATACAAACCCTTATAATCGTTGTCGATTATTTTCTGGAGAATCAACTGCTGTGGATTGCTCGTCTGAATCAATACGCGCCCCCGTCGCCGCCCCCGCCGACCCGCCCGACCGCTTACCTGGGTCAGCATCTGAAAGGCGCGTTCGGTGGCCCGAAACTCGGGGAAGCGAATGATTCGGTCGGCATCGAAAATCCCGACCAAACTCACCTTGTCGAAGTCTAAGCCCTTGGTAATCATCTGCGTACCGACGAGCATATCTACTTCGCCCGTCTCAAACGCTGAGATAATTTGCTGATAGGCGTTTTTGGCCCGTGTTGTGTCGAGGTCCATCCGCAGAATGCGGGCTGCCGGGAACAGGATCTGTAGCTGATCTTCCAGCTTTTCGGTGCCAAAGCCAATGGTTTTTACTTTGGTGGAGCCGCAGGTGGGGCAGGTGCGGGGTACTTCCTCCTTATAGCCGCAATAATGACAGCGCAATTCGTTGGCCCGCATGTGGTAAGTCAGGCTCACGGCGCAGTTGGGGCATTCGCCGGTCCAGTCGCAGTCTTCACATTGAATATAGGGCGAATAGCCACGTCGGTTCTGAAACAGGATACTCTGTTCCTTGTTCTCCAAGTTATTACTGAGGGCAGCAAGCAGAGCCGACGAAAACTCATTTTTCATCGTTTTCTGCTTCTTTTCCACTTTCACATCCACCAGCATAATCTCTGGCAACACAGCCGCACCAAATCGCTGAAACAACTCCACGAAACCGTAACGACCCTGTTTGGCCTGGTAGTAGCTCTCCAGCGAGGGTGTTGCCGACCCCAGCAACACTTTGGCCTGTTGCCACTGGGCCATCATCATAGCCACATCGCGGGCGTGGTAGCGGGGGGCCGGGTCGTGTTGCTTGTAGGACGTTTCGTGTTCTTCGTCCACGATAATCAGGCCGAGGTTATCAAAGGGTAAAAACACCGCCGACCGCACGCCAACCACAAACTGATATTGCCCCGATACGATGCCTTTCCATACTTCAACACGCTCATTATCAGAGAATTTAGAGTGGTAAATCCCCATTTTATCACCAAACACGCGTTGAAGCCGCACCACAATTTGAGTTGTTAGGGCAATTTCGGGGAGCAGATACAGCACTTGTGAGCCGCCCGAAAGTGCCTGTTGAATGAGGTCAATGTAGACTTCGGTTTTGCCGCTGCCCGTTATACCGTGCAATAAGACAATGTTTTGGCTTTGAAACTGAGCCATGATGCTCTCTGATGCCTTTCGCTGGGCCTCAGTCAGCACAATTTCGCCTGTAGGAACGAGCGTATCAGAGAAGCGGGGCTGAATTACTTCAAACGTTTGAAATACATCATTTTTAATGAGCGTCGCCAGTGATGACTGGGAGAGTTCATCGTCCTGATTCAGAATTGATTTGTCAAGGCCGCGCTGATTCAATGATGGAGTACGCTGAACAGGGACATGACTCATGTAACGCATGACGACTTCTTGTTGTTTAGGTAGTTTTTCGAGTCTTCTAATCAACATCATCAACTGTTCCTGTTCTTCATAATTGGCGTGTAAACGTACCTTCCGAATCATCTTGGGCACGTACTTCTCCCGAACTTCCTCAAATACAATGACGGCTCGTTTTCCTACCAAAGCCTTGATTACAGCCGGTACATTCAGCTCACCTACGAGCCGTCCAAGCTCTTCGTAGGTTAGAGCAGGATGTTTTTTCAGCTCCTCCAGCAGCAATACTTCCTCTGGAGTAAGTAATTCAGGATAATCGAAATCCGGGTTATACTGCACCTTCGACTGAGAGGAAATTTTCAGCCCCGATGGCAAGGCCACGTTCATCACCTCGCCCACGCAGCACATGTAATAATCGGCCATCCATCGGAACAATTCTAGTTGGTAACCAGTGATTAAAGGATAATCATCTAATAATTCGAGAATATATCGTGCCTGATATTTGGGCGGAGGAGTATTGTGCAATCGGGCGACAATAGCCGTTAGTACCCGACTGTTCTTTTTGCCAAATGGAACAATAACTCTGGCACCAATTTTGATGCCCTCGGTCATTGCTCTTGGAACCCGGTAGGTAAATAGATTTGGGATGGGTAATGGTACGATCAAATCGGCGAAAAAAGTAACTTCTTCGTCAGCCTGATATGAAAATACCAAGTTAGGTAGGGATAGCTGGTTCTCTGACATATGCACAAAGTAAAGATACCTAATTCTACTTGAAAAGGTTGGCAAGATGTTTGCATGGCCTATGGGGTCATTGGGACTGTATTTTTACACTCAACGATTTTTTGCCTGAACATAAAGTCTGAATGCCAGCTAATCGTCTTGTGTTGCAAGACATTGCTCAGGCATCCTCTTTGCTGATGACCAGAAACTCTAATTAATCAGATAGTACAGCCTCATGAAAAAAATTATATCATTCACGTTGCTGAACCGCCTGTGGCTGTTTGGTATTATTTTCTACCTTACCGGAACTACGATGCCGGCACTTGGTCAAATCAGTGGCAAAGTATTCCGTGATTTCGATGGTGATGGCGCACTGAGTGCCTCTGTTCCTACTGTATCGGATACCCGCAGCGGCACCGCTCCTGTAGAGAACGGAGTTGGTGGTATAACCGTTCGGGCCTATGTTGAGTTAGGCAATATACCAATCTCCACAACCACTTCGGCCGATGGTTCCTATTCATTTACGGCGGGGCAAATTCAACCCGGTCAGCGCGCCCGAATCGAGTTCAGCCGGTGGGAATCGGGCTATTATCCGGCTCCGCACAACCCAACGGGTGGCGGAACAACCGTACAGTTTGTGACGGCTCCGGCAACAGAGGTCAATACGGGAATTAATTATCCCAGCGACTATTGCCAGCCTACCAACATTCAGGTTACCATTCCGTTTTTCATCAATGGCGACCCGCTCAAAACCGACGACGACGGTGTTCCCATCGAGATGGTCAATCAGGCCAGAATGGCAGATGCCCTCGTTGCTTTCGATTATGAATCGTTTTCTATAAAGGGATCAGGCAACACTTCGGCCAATGCGTCGCAGTATCCACCTACATACTTAGCCACTGCCGGTCAGATCGGCTCCGTTTGGGGGCTTGCCCTGCAACGGCGTACCAAACAACTGTTCAGTGCGGCTGTTATAAAACGGCACGCCGGTTTTGGTCCATTAGGGGTGGGTGGTATCTATGTTACTGATCTCAATAGCACCTCGGCCAATTCAACCACGCCTTTCCTTAGCTTCAGTGCCGATTTAGGTATTGCCACCGGCGATATTCCTAACCGGGACATGATGGGTAATAAACTGCTTGCCAACACAGACCCTGGTCCCATGCAGGCAATGGGCCGCGTGGGTTTGGGTGGTGTTGACATGTCCGAAGACGATAAAACACTGTATGTCGTTAACCTCTTCGACCGCAAAGTATATGGGCTTGAAGTAGGCATTCCGGTCCGGAAACCCAGCTCAGCAGCGGGGGTCAAATCGTGGGCTTTAACCGGGCCGGGCTGTCCGCAGGGCGAATTCCGTCCGTGGGCCGTAAAAGTATATCGGGGTAATGTCTATGTGGGCGGGGTGTGTTCGGGTGAGTACGTACCTACACCCGTAGCCAGCCTAGCCACTCTGGCGGCATCAGTGGCCTCAAACAGCGTTCTGTCGGGCCATATTTATCGGTTAGACCCCACGCAGACAGGTGGCCAATTTCAGAAGGTGTTATCGTTCCCTCTGTCGTTCAAACGCGGTTCGGCTGACCTTACCGGTGGCTGTATCAACTATGAATACTGGCTTCCATGGACCAATACGTTCCCTGAACCTTGCGTCAATAACTTCGTGATGTGGCCACAACCCATGATCACCGACCTGGAATTCGATGCGGACGGACACATGATTATTGGCATGCTCGACCGATTTGGGCACCTGGCGGGTGTGGCCAACCACGACCCCAACGGAAACGGATTTTATGATGGTTTCACCGGGGGGGATCTGTTACGGGCCGCACCAGTAACGGGTACTCAGTTCGTGTTGGAAAACAACGGCACCGTTGGCAGTAAAACAAGCCTGAATGGTGTGGGCGACAATCAGGGGCCGGGCGGTGGCGAATTCTACAGCGACGATGCCTGGCTTTTTCAGGGAGCCGTTGCTCACGACGAAATTAATAATGGTGCTCTGACGCTTATTCCCGGTAAAAATGAGATTGTCTCCTCTGCTTTCGACCCCGTTAGTGAGATTTATAAATCAGCCGGCTGGAAGGTCCATAACAACACCAGCGGCACTGCCGGACGTGGCTTTGTGATTATTATCGACAGCCCCGGCACTTTTGGTAAGGCATCGGGCCTGGGCGATAGCGAACCTATCTGCGATCCGGCGCCGGTCGAGATCGGCAACCGTATTTGGTTCGATGACAACCGCAACGGTATTCAGGATGCCTACGAGCCGGGGATCGACGGAATTGTTGTTCGCCTATACGATGGCAATACGCTGGTGGCTTCTACAACCTCAACCAATAATGGACAGTGGTATTTTACGAATGCCAACGTGCCGGGAGGAGTTAAATTTGAACATCGGTATCAGGTCAGAATGGACATGAGCCAACTGGCTACGTATAACCTGACAGCCAAAGGCCCTGTTAACGCTGGTGCGCGTTTGCAAACACCAAAAGCAGGGGGACGTTTAGCCACCCGCATCTACGGCTTATCACCTTTCCAGATTAGTAGTGGTGTCGATGGTTCCATACGCGATTCCGATGCTTTCCTGGTTGGTGGAGATGCCACCATTGATGTGTTCACGGGTGATATAGGACAAAATGATCAGAACTACGACTTCTCTGTGGTAGGATGCCCCGTTCTTTCGCCAGCAACAAACCAACTCACTGTTTGCCAGGGAGAAACCATACCCAAAATCAGCGTTGCCGGGAATTATTTTTCGGTAACCGACAAGGTAAAGTTCGTCTGTTTTGATACTCCCCAAACCAACCCATCCACGATCTACAGCGGAACTAATGTGCTTGGCACTGTAACCCCTAACTCGTCGTCGACCACGGCGACTGGGGATTTGTTAATAACGCTTGATCGACCAACCATTAATACAAATACTAATTCGACGGTTACTACCTTTAAATACGTTTATGCCATTATTGAAACAGAGTCGGGAACGGTGTTGCCAACCGGTTGTTTGCCGTATGATGAACTGGTTGTAGTGATTTTGCCCAAGCCAACGTTGCAGATAACAAGTGGTACGCTTACCTGCGCCCAAACGTCGGCAACGCTGACTGCGACACTGACCGATAGCCAAAATCAGCCCATTTCGAATGGCATCTATCGCTGGACCGGGCCAAATGGCTTCACAAGCACCGCCCAAAACGTGGTTGTAGCCGTTGCCGGTACGTATTCAATGAGCGGAGCCGCCCCCAACTGTCCCCGCGCGTTTACCACGGCCACAACAACGGTTCAGTCATTCACCACGGCTCCCGTTATTGTCGATGCAATTGGCGGGGTGCCGGCCTGCTCAACCTGTACAACCACCATTTCGGTCACGTACACCCCTGCAACAGCGACCGTTCGCTGGACAGGCCCGAATAATTTTACCTCAAATCAGGCAACGCCAACGGTCATAACACCCGGTTTCTATACGGTTGTCGTTACGGGTTCGAATAGTTGTACGGCAGAAACCGAAGTTGAAGTGTCGCGTGGTCAGGACGAGGATATACTATCGAGTCTCGGCAATTTTGTTTTCTATGATCGCAATAACAATGGGGTGCAGGGTGGAACCAATGAAACGGGTGTTGGTGGTGTCACTGTGGAGCTGTATCCAGATGGTGTTTCAACGCCCATTCGGAGCGTGACAACAGCCGCCGATGGCCTGTATAGTTTCACCGGCCTGACCGCAGGCTGCTATCAGGTGAAGTTTGTAACAGGTACTTATCCAACCGATTTTGTGGCCACAACGGCCAATGTAGGCGGTAATCCAGCCCTTGACTCCGATGCCAACCCGCAAACTGGTCTGTCGTCAGTGGTGTGTTTGATTGCTGGCGAAAACAACACAACCGTCGATGCGGGTCTGGTTGAGAAAAGCCTGATTATCGATGTCAAGTCAATCTGTATTAGAGATACTCCTTTTGTTTCGTATAGTATCACGCCGGTAAACTTCACGCCCACTGGCGGAGCTACCATTACGTTACGTAAATTCGTAGATAACTCGCTGATCGAGACCAAACTCAGCCAACCTTTGTCGGGAACGTTCCTGTATCCGGGGGCGGCTGTCGACAACCAGGGCAACCCAACGGATTGGCCGGGATGGGGTTTTGTGAATGGCGAGTGGATTATGGTTGATGATGGTCTGCGTCCACGAATGAAGGTGTCTATCTCAGTAAACCCAACATCGGAAACAACTGTATTTTATCCCGACCCAAGCCCTGCCTGTATTAGTGGCCCGCCAATGGGCCTCGGCGACCGGGTTTGGAAAGACCTCAACAGCAATGGTATTCAGGATGGTGGTGAGCCAGGTGTGGCAAATTTTGTAGTGGAATTATATACGGTCGTCAATGGTGTCCGTTCCACCAGTGCCATCAGCACGACCACAACCGATGGAACCGGCTACTACCTGTTTACCAATTTGCCGGAAGGTAGTTATCAGGTGCGGTTTCTGCCCCGTTCAGTGCCTGCGGATTGCGTGATCACCCCACCGTTTGCCGGCACCAATCGGGCCAATGACAGCAATGCCAATGTTACCACTGGTTTCTCCGATGTGATTATGTTGAGCTTAACGGATGCTACCAGGCCCAACCGAACAGTCGATTGCGGGGTACGCCCGTGTCCAGCCGGAATTTGTGTCCCGGTTCAGGCTCGTCGACTTCGATAAAGAGTAGATCAGCGTTCATATATAACCGCAGCGTGATCGAGAACTGTAACCAGTTACACTCTCGGTCACGCTGCGGTTTTCGGTGAAAATTCCTCATTCCCAAACCAACAGGGCCATATTTCGTGTTGCGTCAGTATGAAACTGTACGACGTAATAATTATTGGGGGGGGGCCCTGCGGGCTGGCAGCCGGTATTGAAGCTACCAAAAACGGGCTGTCGCATCTGATTCTCGAAAAAGGCAGCATTACCGAGTCAATTCGGCGGTATCCAAAACTGATGCGTTTCTTTTCGACCGCCGAGAATATTGAAATTGGTGGCATTCCGTTTCCCATTTCCGGGGTAAAGGCAAACCGCAACGAAGCACTTCAGTATTATCGAAAAGTGGCGGCTTACTACAAGCTTAAAACAAAAGTATTCACCGAAGTAGACCGAGTTGAGAAGAACGGTGAACTCTTCATCGTTTCCACAACCGTTGGTGATACATTTCAGGCGCACCGGGTGATTCTGGCAACGGGCTACTTCGACAAGCCACGGTGGCTCGGTATTCCGGGCGAAGACCTGCCTCACGTCTCGCATTATTACGACGAACCCTTCCAGTACTCATTCACTAAAGTAGTTATTGTGGGAGCAGCTAACTCAGCCGTTGAAGCATCGCTCGAACTCTACAGACATGATGTGGACGTTACGGTAGTCCACCGGGGAACTGATTTTAAACCAACGGTGAAATACTGGCTGATTCCTGATGTGAAAAACCGGGTGAAAGAGGGCAAAATTAAAACCCAGTTCGACACCTGTGTAACGGGCATTGAACCGGGTTGGGTGCATATTCAGCACTTGCAAACAGGCGAAACCGACACACTCCCCGCCGACTTTGTACTGATCTTGTCGGGCTACATACCCGATGCCAGCTTGCTCAGGCGTTGTGGAATCGAACTGAACCCTGAAACGCAGATTCCAGTATTCAATAAACGCACGTTTGAAACCAATGTGCCGGGCCTGTATGTGTGCGGCACCGTGTTAGCAGGTATTTATACCGAAAAAGTATTCATTGAAAACGGCCGTGATCACGCCCGTGCGATCCTGGAACACATTATGGGTCGCGAAGTGCAACCCGTAAAGGAGTTGATTGACCGAATATAAGTTAAGAGTTGTCTATCCGGTCAATAGCCGCCGATAGTAGGGTTTGTACCCACTTTTCTTTGTTCATTTGTAGATCAACACGTATGCATCGTTTTCTTCTCGTGCCTGTCACGCTTGTTTTCTTGAGTTATGTTGCTCACAGTCAGGCAATTTCGACGGTATCGGCAGTTACTCAAGCACAGAGCCGCTGGCAGTCAAATTATTGGGATGCCCGCTGGATCGTTTATGGAAGTGGGCAACTATCCACAACGTCAGTCCGGCAATACGGAATTTATCACTTCCGGAAAACGATAACGCTGGCTCAGGTGCCTGCCCGTTTCATGGTTCACATATCGGCAGACAACCGGTATCGGCTGTTTGTCAATGGTCAGTCGGTTGCCCTCGGACCCGCCCGTAGCGATTTGCTCAACTGGAACTACGAAACACTTGACCTGGCTCCCTTTCTGAAGCCGGGTGATAACCTCATTGCCGCCCAGGTTTGGTATTTGGGCGACTCGGCTCCGTTTGCCCAGATGAGCTATCAACTCGGATTCCTGATGCAGGGCGATACGGAGGTCGAAAAAATGGTAAACACCGATAAAAGCTGGAAAGTGATTCGGAATGAAGCCTATGAGCCGATCAAAACTACGAAACTGCAAACCTATATTGTGGTGGGCGATGGCGACCGGGTAACGGCTTCAAAATATCCCTGGGGATGGGAACAACCCGGTTTTGATGACAGTCAATGGCCTACAGCTCAACAGTTATGGTTTCCGGCCAAACCTCGTGGTTTAGGTTCCGATGGTAACTGGGCACTGGTTCCCCGGCAAATCCCGCTGCTCGAATCATTCAGTCAGCGATTGAAAACAGTTCGCCGGGTTGAAAATGGGCGTATGACTGATGCGTTTTTGGAGGGCAAAGCCCCCGTTGAGGTGCCAGTCAAAACAAAGGCCGTTTTCCTGCTCGACCAAAGCCACCTCACCAACGCCTACCCTGAACTGACCGTGAACCGGGGCAAGGGAGCCACCATAACCCTGACCTATGCCGAAGCTTTGGTGAACGACAAACGACAGAAAGGCAATCGAAATGAGATAGAAGGTAAGCAATTGATTGGTTTTGAGGATCAGTTTTTAGCCGATGGGCAGAAACGGACGTTCCGGCCCTTGTGGTTCCGAACGTACCGATATATACAAATTTCGGTTGAAACGGCTGGTGAGCCATTAGTTCTGGAAGACATCATCGGGCAGTATACGGG
>JAJAYX010000709.1 GCA_026785985.1 Rudanella sp.
GAAATGGCTGTTGTTACTACGTCGAACCGGTAATAATTCGCGACTAAAGTCGGGTATTCGTCTTTCAACAATTTACCCAGCGGGGCAGCAGTCGCGTCCTCGAAGCCCATGCTCTGCTGCTTCCATTTACTACGAAGAATATACTGATTATCAGCCTGTCTTAAGGTGTTGTTTACCAGCATTTCACTCACCACAAAACTGGTAATGAGCCAGGTAAAAGCCATCCCCACCGCCAGTCCGAAGATATTGATTATCGAGAAAAGTTTACGTTTGGCAATATGCCTGATGGCGATGTTGAGGTAGTTCCATATCATGGTTCCAGTGTTTACCTGCCAAGGTACAGAACTGCTTATAGGTGAGCCTGTTAATAATTGTTAAGCTGCTTTTGTGGTCATTCGCTCCGCAAACTTTTTATCGGATTCATTCGTCAGTTCAATTAGTTGATCTATTCATCCAGCCCCCTTCGCAGTTGCCGTAATAGATTCAGCGCGTACGTGACCGTCCACCGGGTATCTCGCACCAGCCACTCAGCGACCCGGCTTTCTTCGCCAAGGCTAATTTGCCGATCTAAAATACCTTCGATGCGTTGGCGTAGGGTGGCGGAGAGTTCGATAATTGGTTTTAGCTGACGACCCATTACCCGAGCCGCCGTTTGCGTTATGTCGAACGCATCGTCGCTGAACAAGTCATTATGGTTCTCATAAATTTCATCTTCCACGATGTCGAAGTAATGGCGCAGAATCATTGCGATGTCCAGGATGTCTTTAGAGCGGTGTTCAGGCCGGTCATCATAGGCTATCAGTTTGAGCAGTACAATACCAGCCAATGTGCAGACTCGAAACAGTTGGTCATCAACGGTGACTGATTCTGTTGCCGCTTTATAGACTTCCAGGAAGCCATCAACCCGAATGCTTGTCAACCCTTTTCCCGTCACATTAACCGCGTTTTCCATTGATACAGCACCGAAAGGCAGTAGATCCACGGGCCGACCATCCTCGAAAATCAGCGTATAGGCGTTGCCATGACTGGCAATGAATCGCCCCGTTGCAATTAGCCGCTGCCGGAGTAATTGATACTGCTCCTCGCTGGCCAATAAGACCGCCAAATCAAGGTCGCGCGTAATCCGTCCCGGCTCGATGTTATGCAGCGCCGTGAGCCAGATGTCACGGGCAATGGCCCCAATTAGATAGAAATCGATTCCCTGCGCCATCAGTTCTGCTTCCAGCACAACAAACAATTCACTCAGGTTTCCTTGTCGAAGTTGGTCAAATCGTATGTTGTACATAGTCCTGATAAATGTGGCGGGCAACGTCTAAGGTGCGGGGTTCTGTCGTGGCCAGCAAATCGGCGTAGATTAGCAAAGGCGGTACGGTGGGTACGTTAGTGGTAAGCTCAGTAGCTTTCCAAAATAGTCGGTAAACGTCTACGGCACCGTTCGGGTCTGGTAGCAGCCGATATTTTTGACGCAAACCGGACTGATCCTCCTCTGTGTATAGGGTCAATGTACCTGGCCGCAGGGTATTGGTCAGGGCATCGGCGGCAGCTTCACCACTCCAGTACGTACCTGATTGTACGACGAGTTTTTGCCAGTTGTCAGGAGAAATATCTTTGGGTAATCGGAAACGCCCCAACATCAGGCTTGGCCTTAAAGCTGTAGCATATCGGCTAACCCACTGCTCCCGCAGCTTTTCAAGTTGAACCAGCTTTCGGCGTTGGGCATCAACCGCAACTGTATAGCCTGATTTTTTCAGATAGTCTATGGTTGATTGTGCTGTGCCAATAGAAACGCCGGATTGCTCGGCCAGTTCTCGTAGGCTTAAGTTGATTGTGTCAGGCCGAATCAGCAGGGTGAATAGCACCCGCAGACCGCTTTTGCCGAATGGGGGTTTAATGGCCGATGTGACGACAGTTGCCTTGCGCCCCTGAATGAAAAGCAGATGCCCTCCTGTTTTAATGAAGCAGTTTCCGGCTACATCTAAATAGTTAATTTCAGATCGACGGAATGCCTCTTTAACGTCAGCCGGGAAATGACCAGCTACTAACAGGGCATCACCCTGTTTCTCTTTTAAAATGGCCATTTGACTACTAAGGTGAATAGATGCTTTGTGCTTCACCTCGGTAGCGAACCGGATCATGTGGTTGTCAATCTGAATCACCAAATACCCATCGAATGATGTGTCGGCCGCTGGTTCCCAATTGACCATAAGGCCAGTAGCCTGTGTTAACTCATCAATCGCTTTTCTAATTGGAAAGCCTTCCATGTTCAATATTTCTGATTGTTCATTTTTTTTGAACACATAAAAATATTGAACAGAAACGACAATTGCAAGAGTACTATGGAAAACGTGAGTTTACTGATCGCATACTTTATAAGGGAGTAGAGCAGGTCACGGCATGGATTGACCCCAACTGTACATGAACGACGAAAAAAAACCCCATCAAACAGCACTTCGGATTGCTCGACTAATTGTAAGGCACAGACCGAAAAGCAGCGTTAGAAGCATAAAAAAACCGACGACAAACAAGAAAGAGGTGGCACCTGTAACACATTTTGGGCCGTCTCCAGGCATTGAGTGTGATAACCCGGCCGCTGAGATCAGCATTGCCAGAACGGAACTTATAAAACCCCCCAAAACACAAGCGGTAGTTTGAAGGACAGTCATCAGAGCCGACTGGATACCAGAGCTGAATTGCGTAAACCCAATCAGGGCCAACAAAGGAGACATCGACACAATCAGAGGTAAAGCAAAAATCAAGATTGACTCCATAAGTCAGGATAGCGTATGTTGCTTGTTGACTATTAATACGATAACTGATAGAATGTAACCCACCTACTATATACTGACTAAAAAGCAGGGCTACAATTTTTTAGAACTCCTCAAAAATTTCTTCATCTATGCGTATATTTGACTAACAAAACCGATAGATAAAATGGAAAATATCAAAACCGAGAAATTAGGGCCAAACGTGACGGTTACGCCCGATGCCCTCATCGTGGATTTTGATGCAATCCGGCAGGAAACGATTGAGCGGTATGGTTTCGCGGAGAAGCCCGCCGATGAGC
>JAJAYX010000710.1 GCA_026785985.1 Rudanella sp.
ATAAGTCGTACGGCGGCTCACGCGAAAGCAACACTCGTGCGTCAGCCGACTTTTCACTTTTCACGTTCGACTTATCCAGACTTACGACTTGAATTGACTTACGACTTTCAAAAACTCTATGAAACGACTTGTACTAATTGCTGTTCTCGTGTTGGTGTTGGGTTGGCTGGGCTATCGTGCCTTGCGGCCCACCCGTCCGTTGTCGGCATTAGTACCGTCGGATGCGTTACTGGTTTTAGAGAGTACGCATTTGCTGGACTCGACAACAGCAAAAATGCAGCGACAGGCGTTGACAATCAACCAGATACCCTTATTTGAACAGGCTGTCAGGAACCTCGCCCGACCTATGCTGGCAACCGGCGACACGGCGACAGCCCGCCAATTTATGCGCGGCAAAGCGGTTCGCTGCTCACTCCATGCGTCCAGTAAGAACAGCCTCGATTTTTTGTTTTATATTCCCATTGCAACGGCTGCCGATCAGGCATTCGTGGATCGGCTGCTGAATCCCGATGCCAACAGGTTTCGGGTACTCGCACGTCCCTTCGATGGCGAACGGATTAGTGAACTGATTAATCTCCGCAACGAGTCGTTTGGTCATTTCATGCTGATCGACAAGGCGTTGGTATGCAGTTCGTCGGGGATTTTGCTTGAAAATGTGGCCCGGCAAGCCCACAAAGCCAACCTGCTCCGTCAAAGCGACGATCTGCTCACCGACGATGGTCAATTGGCGGGCCTATCGGTGCGGCCCGAAGTGTTGCAGCGGTTGGTTGCCAACGACAACGGGTCGCTCGTCCGGCTCTTTTTGCCCGAAAACCTGACGCTCCATTTTCGGCCAACGGCCTCCCGAACCCACCTCGTGGGCTATGCCTCCGACCAAATCGGGAAGCGCAACGACGTTGCTGCTTTGTTTCGGGGCCAAACGCCCCAACGCATTCTGGCGGGCGATCTGATTCCCCAAAACACCTCGGCTATTTACCACATCAGCGTGAGTGACGGGGCCACTTTTGGGCATTCGATCAGCCGTTTGCTCGCGTCAAACTCCGACGTGAACCTGCAAAATCGACTCGAACGCATCGCACCCGAAACAAAAGCTTTTTACGGGGCCATTGGCAGCGGTGTGTTGCTTTGTCGCCTGGAATCGCCCGATGGTCGGCCCCGGCAGGTGCTGGTGGTGCAGGGGCGCGACGGGGCGGCTCTGTCGCGGACTTACCAACAGGCTGCCTACCGGGCGGGGGCTACGGCGGCTTCCCCCATGCAATCGTTTCTGGGCCATAAAACCATCCGGCTCACCGTTACCGAACTGCCCGCATCGCTGTTTACGAGCCTGTTTGCGGGATTTCGGGAAAGCTGGGTAACACAACACGGAGAGGCCCTGATTGTGGCAAACTCGGAGGATGTGATGCAGGAATACCTCCAGCAAATCACCCAGAAAATTGTGTGGTCGGCAGATGAGCGTCAAAAAAACTTGCTCGACCAAACGCTCCGGCCCGCCAATTTCACGGCTTTTGTCCGGCTGAACCGTAGCGGTCAAAACCTGCCCGATCATTGGCCCGCAGCCTGGCAAACCCTCTTCGGGCGACCCTCAACGAGCTTTGCTAACCTGGAAAATATGGTGTATCAGGCCAGCTACGGCAACGAGAAAATCCTCTCGACCCTGGTGTTGGGCCGCACCACTCACCGGGCCAGTGGGGCCGTGGTGAATAAGGTGCTGCTGCGCCGGAAAGTAGAATTCAATGCTTCGCTGATTGCCGCCCCAGTGGTGGTTGGCACCCTGTCGGACGGGTCGGCGCAGTTTTATGCCCAGAACCGAGCCGGGCAGTTTGTGCTGGTTACACCCGAAGGCGATAAAATTGTGCAGGACACCATCGATGGCCCCATTCGGAGCAACGTGATTGCTACTGATTTTTTAGACAACGGGAAACTGCAATACCTGTTTATGACCGACCGGCGGCTCTATGTCGCCCAACCGGGTGATCAGTCGGTGAAGTTGGAACGGATAAAATTGCCACCGGGCCTTGACCCTACATTCCTGGCGCAACCACGCGGCAGTCGGCAGCGGTCGGTGGTGGCGCTGGCCGCCGATAAAGACGGACACATCTATGCCCTCGACCGGCAAAAACGGGCTTTTGTAAAGTTGATGACGGCTCCAACGCCCGGCCCTTTGCTCCTGCCCTTCCAGGTAATCGACATGCCAACGGGTATGGAAGTGCTGGCCATGCAGAGCGATGGCACACTGAACCGCTGGCAGGACGACGGGAAACCGGTGGCTCAATACCCGGCAAAACTGGCCTTGCCGTTCATTAGCCCGGCCCTGCAACCCGCCAATGCTAACTATATTCAAGCCATGACCCAGGAAGGCGACCAGCTACGCCTAAATATTAACGGACTGATTACCAATAGAAACCAACTTTACCGCCCGGTTCGGGCGGGGTCGTTTGGCCTCTTGCCCGACGTGAGTTTGCAAACGTGGCTCCTGATGCGCTCGTCGGACACCGAAGCGGCCATTCTGGATCAGCAGGGTAACGAACGCTTTGCTGTGCGGGGTCTCAAACCCGGTGCTACCACCATTCGCTACCACCGGCTGGGGGGAGGAATCGACTTGATCAGCGTGAAATCGGGCACGTTCACCACCCTCTATTCGCTCAATGGGCAGCGCGTCGGCGACCGATCCATTCCCGGAGATTTTCCCGTACAACTTCAATTTGACGAATTAACCAATGAACTTTACATCCTAACCGGAATTGAGAAAGCGGTTCA
>JAJAYX010000711.1 GCA_026785985.1 Rudanella sp.
GCATCATGACGTTTGAAAAGGGCTTCGTCAGATGGGTTTTCCGGCACACTTTTTAGCTTTGCAGCCGCTTCGTCCGACATGAGATGGCCTCCCTGTTCGCCTTTTTCCATCACTTTTGGGTCAACATCCCATCCCTGTGTACCACCGTAGTTATCGTCTTTGGAAAGTTCGGGCTTGCCTTCACCAATGCTTGCTTCGCGGGTTGCCTGCGTGGTTGCCATGTTACCGGCTTCCATGTCCATACCCGATGTTGAGTCTTTATAGACATTTGTGCCAACACCCTCCGATTCTCGACCGAAGTCAGAATCGCCGTGCTGATTAGGGTCTGTCGAGTAGAACTCGCTATCGACCGTTTCTGGATCAAATTGTGATTTGGTAGCCATAACGTTGGAGTAATTTGTAAGTATAACACGGCCCCATAAATCAATGTTTGAAATTTAATTAGTACGCTCAAGTCGGGCCGTTCTGAGTTCAGCCCGCAAATCGTCCGTCGTTTGTTGAAGAAGCCTGACGCGCTCGTTGAGTTGAAACAGCAAAAATTCCATGTTTCGCATTCGCTCTTCAGTCGTCACGGCCGCTGATGGAGATTGAGGCATCGACCGGAACATCAACCCCTCTCCCCGAATCAGCCAATCGCCGTTGACGTGCGGAAAAGCCACCAGAATTTTTTCCAGTGTGTCATAACGCGGTTTCATCCGGCCGTGCAAAACATGGTAAACTTTTTCGCCCCGGTGCTCGCCCAATTGTCGGGCAAACTCCAGAACGCTAATGTCGAGGGCTTCGATGAGTTGCTGTAGGCGGAGATGAATGGTCATGGTATAAGCGGGCAGTATGTACGCAAAACTATGTAAAATTTGAAATCTCATTAAATGGCCGTCCGGGGCCGGTTTCCGTAGAAATTATTTTAGTCTATACAAGCGTTTTAAGCCCAAAAAGAGCTTTTTTTGGCTTTATTGACAGTTCTTGTTTCGAGCCAAACTTTATGAGTCAGCGGGCTTGTAAATTACAATAAACTGTGTATTTTTACCTGTTAAACGAGCACTCCCTCAAAAGGCAAAAGGGGCCGCAATGTGGGCCCCCTGCTTGAACAGTAAACAACAAATACTAATGAACATGCAAAACAAAAGCATCGCGGAGACAAATCAAAATGGTTTGGTCACTAAACCGGATCAAAAAATCAACGAGCCGGGCCAACGCTTGGTGATAGGCGAAGTCGTCAATCGGTACAAATATCTGGAGGGTCATCCGCGCCAATATCGCTTCGATGCCAAGGAAGGCGTGTTCAATATCAACGGCTCTGAGAAGCTCGGCCGCACGCTCACCTTCCAACCCGTTGCCTGGCGAATCTTCACCGACAACATCCTGAACATGGGCACTAAAAACTGGGCAGAACTCTTTTTCATCGACGAAAAAAATTGTGTGTCGGCAGTGCTGTTTCACGGTTATTCGGTAGACAATATTTTCCGCCTGATCGAGCCACTCTACTACGACGACATAACCCTGGCCGATGTGGTGATTACGGCCGTGGCCGAAAAGAAGGAGAACACCGCGCGGGTGGCCCCGCAAGTTCAACCAAAGGGCGTGTATTATATCGCCAATTTCTCCTACAAACTTGGCGAACCCGCCCGAACTGCGGAACTCAAGCAGTATGCTCAGGATGTAAAGGTGTTCCGCCAGGAAACTTTGACCGACATCGCCAACATCAAAACGGCCTATAATTACTATAATCCCTTTTACAATGACGATCCGACGTTTTCGACAGCCGACAGCCAACAGACTTTGCTAACTGTTTCCGCTGGAAATGTTGAATAATCGCTGTTGGCTGTTTATTACTCACTGAAATTATGCTCACTCAACAAACCTATAAAACACCCTCGCTCCTGTTGCCGTCGGGCGATTACCGAGCCATTCCGCGTGTGTCTAATTCAGACCTAACCCGCCTGAAAGAAGAGCACCTCGGCTTTAGCAATACGTCGGCGCGGTTTGCCACCGAACAAACCCGAACGTTTGGCAAGGCGTTTCATCAGCACCTGCTCGAACCCGAAACGCTCGGAACCGTGATGCAACAACTCATGCCCGATATGCTGTCAGCCAGTCAGTTAGATTCGCGTTTAGCACCTAAACAGTCGGAGCAGTTGGGCTATCTGATGGAAACTGTTCGGAAAGACGGGTTCTGTCGGCGGTATTTGCGGCAATCCGAAAAAGTGCGCGTGGTGTTGTTCAATGAACCCACAAGCGGGGTGGCCTGCAAAGCCCGACTCGATTTGGTGTATACCAGCCCAAAGCGGCAGAGTGCGCTGGTGCTGGATTTTAAAACAACCTCGGCCCGCACTCAATCGCAATTCCTGCAGAGTTGCTACGACTATGACTACGACCGACAGGCCGCTTTTTACCTCGACAGCCTTCGCTGCGCGGGCAATGAGTGGGCCGACACGCGCCGGTTTCGGTTTGTGTTTGTGGGCGTTATGAAACAGAACCCCCACCGTTTGTTTGCCGTTGATGCGACTTCCATTCCGAATTTTCTGGACTATGGCCGTAAAAAGTACCGCTTCTGGCTTCGGAAGTGGCAGGATCAACAAGACTAAGACGTTATAGAAATTTTCGCGATTGAACCGCTCATCGCCAGCACTCTGACCGTGCTGACGGTGTCGCCCCCCGGCTCTGCATTACAATTGGGGCATCAATAGGCTGGCCTCCGTGCTGGGCTGGCATTGGGTATTTGGGTACTTCTTTCCTCACAGGCTGTAAGACTCTATATTACTCATGGTTTGTGAGCTAAAAACCCACTGCCAGTCTGTGTTTTAACGATCTCCTTTTTGATTCGCATTTTTTTGAAAAGCAGTCTCAACATGCTCTGCCGAATGCCAGGTAGCCATCTAAACAATGTCCTGACTATCAGTTGGTAAGCCCAGCCGTACAACGTTAGTATAACCGGAAACCCATACCGGGAGGTGGGCGTTAAGTTGGCCTCTCTGACATAATTAACCAAGGTTTTAAGACCGGGAGTGGTGAAATATTCGCTGTGTTTCCAAACACCCGACGTGCTGTTGGCATACATGCGCTTGACCGTGAAAACGGCCGGATTATAGTGCATTGGCCCGTGCATTCCAACGGCAAAAAGCCAGTATATGTCGGAATAGTGGTTATTAGGAGCTACAGGTTTGAGGAACAGGTTAGTGTTCAGCACGCGTTCGCGATCAAAAATAGCCGTCATCGGAACGCCCATATTCCACAGCAAAAACCACCGCAAACTGCACCAGGGCGACCATATTCCCGACGATTGCCAGGCAGGAAGTTGAGCGATTTCGACTCGCCGGGGTTGCCTGAAAACTGAGTACAATGTCCCAAAACTTAGCCAGATAGACGGGTCTCGTTCAAAATCGGCCAACAATGTTGGTATGTAATGCCGGGGGAAGGTATCGTCGTGAGGCATCCACATGAAATACTGCCCGGTGGCTTGTTTCATCAGTTCGTTGTAATGGGCAACCCAGCCGATACGATCCGTAAAACGCAGAAACCGGATGCGGGAGTCGTAGCCAAATTCCTGCTCTAAAATGGTCAGCGTATCGTCGTCGCTATGCCGGTCGGAGAGTAGAATTTCGGCATCGGGCAGAGTGATATGCCGAATATTCTGCCGGATGATTCGCAAAAACCGCTTCGACCTATACAAAGGAATCGCTATCGTGATGCGGGGTTGGGCGGTGGTTCTCATAGCTGTTGCGCCAGTTGGTGGGCAAACAGCGGTGCCGTAGTCAGTTTGCCGGTATTGATGGAAAAATAGCCATCGAATGCCTCAATCCCAATTTGGTTGCGTTGGTGGAGCAAACTTTCGGGTTGGTCGATGTCAGTTTCGCCCCACGAAAAAATCACACCGGCACTTAAGTGTTGAATCTGAAACTGATTCATTCCCGGTATCAACTCGTTCAACTCCCCCAACGCATCCTGAACCCACGGATGGTCAGTCAGCACTTGCTCCTCCCGACAAAATGGCTCCCACTCGGCGGGTGGTTGCAGCGCGTCTGACCACCCCCTCATGCAGGACGGATACCACGAAACATAGGTCAGGTCATTCTGATAGGTGACGATATCTC
This sequence comes from Rudanella sp., assembly GCA_026785985.1. Taxonomy (GTDB): domain Bacteria; phylum Bacteroidota; class Bacteroidia; order Cytophagales; family Spirosomataceae; genus Rudanella. Next base: position 4,092 of record JAJAYX010000711.1, read on the forward strand.
CGAATGGGCCCAATGCCACCGTGTATGATTGCATAGTCGCCAGTTCGGGCGGCAGTTGCCCCAACATTCTGAACTTCAACCGATAGACCCAGGGGCGGAGTGGCATAATGCCCAGCGTGGCATCGACCGCCAACCGACTTGCCCACAAGCAGTTGACTACCAAACCACCCTCTGCCCGCCAGTCAGTTCCATCCGCTTGCGAACCTTTCACGCAAAATCCAAACGAACTGCGTTCAACCGAATGAACAACACGATTACCCAAAAACTGAACACCACGGCGTTTTAGGGCATGGCGAAGAAGTTGCCGGAGCCTTTTTAGATTGATCGCAATTTCCTCCGTCGGGATGATTGATTGAATAATGGATGGATTTATCGGAGAATTGACCACTTGGGGAGAAGCCCACAGTTTTTGTGGACAACTGCCTACGTAATGAAACCCCGCATTCCGGTAGGTTTCATAAGCATTCTGAAGGGTTTGGTAATGGCTCAAAAGGGCGGCTTCTGAAACCATAGACTGCTGATGAACAGCGTATTGAAAGGGTGACGACCGCAATGACGACCAATTGACCGGTCGCCCAACCCAATTTTCCACCAGCAGGCCGAAGTTCATGGCTCCTTCCAGCATCAGGGCCGATGTCTGGAAACTATGGTCGTTGGCATACACAAAGCCTAAGTGAATCTTGCCCTCGTTGCGAAAACTGGTTCCGCTAAATGGCTCCTCGTCTTTGTCGATGAGTGTTACGGCATAGCCTTTGGCCGACAGCGACAATGCGCAGCTAATACCTTGGATACCAGCCCCCAGTATCAACACTCGTTCACGCATAAATCAACGCCGTTATCGGTTAAAGAGGAATCTTTGATGTCTTGACGTTGGGCGATAAGTGGTAAACGATGAACGATAAGTGCTGAACGATGAATAGTCGTGAGTCAGCAAACTCATCATTCAACACTTACTTATCTTTTATTTCAGCTTTCCTTCCAATTCTTCGGCTTCGAGCATGGCGGTTTCCCACTGATCCTGAAGCTGGTTGATTTCTTTTTTGACCCGATGGTACTCGTCGTTTTTGGCCTGCATCAACTTGTTATTGCCGTAGGTGGCCGGGTCGGCAAGTTCGGCTTCGAGTCGTTTTTTACGATCTTCGAGTTGGACAATTTTCGTTTCGGATTCTTCGGCTTGCTGAGTCAGTTTTTTCAATGTCCGTTGCCATTCTTTCCGTTCGTCGTCGCTGGCGCGGCCATTAGAGGGGGCTGTTACTGCCGTTTTTGGCGCAACAGCCGTGCCATTTGTGTTGCCTGCAACGGGCGATTTTGTAGTTGAAGCCTGCCCGCTGCCTCATGCCTGCTTCTTTTCTTCCATCCACCACTCATACTCATCGAATGTGCCGGGGAATTCCTTGATCTGCTCGTCTTCGATATACCAGATTTTGTTAGCAATCTGCGATACGAAGTAACGGTCGTGCGACACCACCACATAAGTACCCTCATACTGCTCCAACGCCTGGATCAGGATGTTCACCGACTGCATGTCTAAGTGGTTGGTCGGTTCGTCTAACAACAGGAAGTTGGCCTGCGAAAGCAGCACTTTCGCCAATGCCACCCGCGATTTCTCGCCCCCCGACAGCACCTTAATTTTCTTGAAAACCTCGTCGTTAGAGAACAGAAAGCAGCCCAAAACACCCCGCAACTCGCCTTCCGATTTGGTTGGGGCCGCCTGTTTGAGTTCTTCCAGCAGGTTGTCTTCCACATTCAGCGATTCCAACTGGTGCTGGGCATAGAAACTAAATGCTACATTATAACCGAGGTTTCGCCCCCCTTCATCCAATGGCTCCGATCCGGAAA
>JAJAYX010000712.1 GCA_026785985.1 Rudanella sp.
CCGAAGGGATGACGGTGTATTTTAACCAGCCAACGCGGGGCAACCTGACCTACAATGACAAGGTTTATTTTAAGATTCCGGCCATCGACAACGACAGTTTAGGCAAAGGTGATATTTCATTTATCGGGACGTTTTATTCCGATGGTATCTTCCCGCCATTCAAGGCCGAACTGAAAACCATGCCCGACAACACGCTGGGTTTTGTGCATAAAGCCCCGGCAAGCGGTTATCCGGTGTATGGCAGTAAGACTGGGCCGACAAGTTCAAATGTGAAATTTGCGGGCGAGTTAAGCATGGATCAAAGTGGCCTTCGGGCCGATGGGGTGCTGAACCACCTGACGGCAAGCCTGACCACAGGTGGTATGTTGTTTATGAATGACTCCCTGCTGGCATCGGGCCCGAAGGGCGAAATTAAAGAGGCAGCTTCGGGAAAGCCGGGACCGAAACAGGTGTATTTTCCGGCCGTTCAACTGAACGACTATAGCCTGAAATGGTGGCCCAAAGCCGATAGTATGGTTATTATGACCCAAAAAGGCAACTTCAATTTCTATAATGGCAGCACTAAGCTCGAAGGTAATCTGGTGTTGCGAACGAGTGGCTTATTTGGAAACGGCATCCTTCGCCGGGCCGATTCGGAGGCTCTTTCGACCAGTATCAAGTTCAACAAAGACGGTTTCCTGGCCGAAGATGCCCAGTTTAAAATTGAGTCAGCAGGAGCACAACGGGGCATTGCCAACAAACCTATTTTGCTTGGTACGGGCCTTGATGTAGAATTTAATCAGGTTAAAGGTATCGTTGGTTTAGCGATCAACGCGCCTAAGAACCAGGCTATTAATGATACTCTGAAAGCCAGCATGGAATTTCCGTATGCAGCCTACAAAACCAATATTAACCGGGCGCAGTGGAACATCAATGCGAAGACTATTGCCATGAAAGCCGGGCCGACGTTCGGAGACGTGAAAACCTCCACCTTTACGGCGACAGGCGAAGAGCAGGAAGAACTGACGTTCAGAGGTGCAGCCGCTTTATATGATGTCGAGAAAATGGCGCTGAACATCAGTGGTGTACCCTTTGTGACCTCTGCCGATGCCCGCATTATTCCTGACAAAGGGCTGGTGTCGATTAAGCGCAATGGCGAGATGATGCCGTTTAAGAACGCCCGGCTTGAATTGGACACCATTTCGTTGCACCATAAACTCAAAAATGGCAACATTCAGGTGCTGTCGAGAACGCGCTTTGCGGGCGACGCTACGTATCAGTTTGCGACGGCGGCTGGTGATACGGCGAACATAAAAATGGGTAGTTTCGAGTTGAAAGAGTCGAAAGCAACTCCCGCTTTGGCTTCAAATCAGGCAACACCGGCCCTGAAAACGAGCAACGCAGCTAAATCGGTAAAAGGTCGCCGGAAGGGTACGGGGGGCCAACCGTCAGAAACCACCTATTTTACGGTAGCCCGCGCCGAAATTGTGGAGAATGATAAGTTGCAGTTGGCCCCGCGCATGATGTTCAAGGGAGATATTCTGATGCAGGCTCCCGATAAAGATTTGGCTCTGGATGGCTTCATCAAACCGTCGCTCAAAAAACGCCCCGACCTGATTGGCGGCTGGATTCCGTTCAAGGAAAAAGTGGTTGAACGCATTGAAATCAAGGTCGATAAGAACCTTAAAAACGAAGGCGATCAGCTGTTGGTAGCAGGCATACACTACCGGGATGGTCAGGGCGGTTTGTATCCTACCTTTCTGTCGCCCAAAGAGGACTCCCGCGACGATGATATTTTCACGGTGCAGGGCCTAATGCGCTACGATGAGAAAGACAAAGTGTTTCGGATAGTTCAAAAAGGCCCCGACGGACTCGAAGACCTCGAAAATGCCTTTACATTCAACGATCCCAAAGGCAGCATGACTTACAAGGGACTACTGACGCTGATGAACACGGGCCAAACACCCTATCTGATGGCTTCCGGTTCCGCTACTATCAACATCGACAGCACCAAGTATCGCCTGAACACGCTGTTGGCGTTCACCTTTCCGGTGCCGGAACTGCTGTCAGCCGAAATTGGCAAAAAGCTGGTGGAAGCGAACCTCGAAGAACAAAACGACGAACCAGCCGACGACGACCTGAGTGTTCTTTCAGACAAACTGGTGCCACTTATTGGTCAAAAGGAGGTGGATTTATATCGAACAAAGGCACAGAATCAGCACGTTTCGCTGGCCCTGGCCTCGCCTAAACTGGCTGTTCCACTGGTGTTGTCTAATGTTGAGTTACGTTGGTCTGAGAAAGCCAATGCGTTCTATAGCATCGGGCCGTTGGGGGTGTCGAATACGGGAGCCACCGACATTAATGCCCAAATGAATGGGTTTGTGGAAATTCGGAAAACGGCCAATGGCGACGAAGCCACCATCTACATGGAGTCGTCGGATGAAGTATGGGCGTTTTATGAGTTTAAAGCAGGTGGAAACGGGGGCGGTCAGTTAGCCATTGCCACCTCTGATCAGGCCATTAACGACAAATTGCTGGCAGGGTCGAAAAACGCCGATAAGTCGGCTATTGAGATCATTGCCGCCACCCCCGACGAGAAAGAGCAGTTTGTGGCTCTCTACCAGAGTCAGTATAAAACGCGGGTTCGTCCGGCCCCGGCCCCCAAACCAAGCACCATTGCCGCACCGGCCACTAAGGCCACAACGCCATCGCCAACATCCAAACCAACCGCTCCCACCACAGCCACCAAACCCGGCGTGACCACGCCCGGCGAATCGAAACCGGCTGCCCAAGCCGAAGAGAGAGCAGTGGCTACCGATGGCGCAACACCCGCCGATAAGACGGGCAAACCATCGAAACCCGGCTCGACAACGGCACCCGGTGTGAAAGTGTCCGCCGACAAAGCCGTGGTGAAAAAGGATGCCGTAACGCCCAAAGAGAAGGAAAAGAAGAAAGACAAAGAGGATGAAAAGGAAGGGTTTTAGGCATGTAGAGACGCAATATTTTGCGTCTCCCCGCCGGATGGTCTCCCCGCCGGATGGTCTCCCCGCCGGATGGTTTGTTGCTGACGCATAGGAGACGCAAAATATTGCGTCTCTACGTGACCGGATGGTTTGTTTCGTTTCCGCAATTTTGTACGTTGCCGAACCTAAACCACCTTCACATGAATGAAACCCATTATCAGGGCAAATACCGGATTGATTCGGCGCGGTTGGCCGATTATGATTACGGGTCTAACGGCATTTATTTTGTTACCATCTGTACCAGAGACCGCCACTGCTATTTTGGAGATATTGCCGATGATACCGATGGTTTCACGCTGCAACCAACCCCTATTGGGCAACGGGCTATCGACTGTTGGCTGGCTATTCCCGACCATTTTCCGTTTGTCCGTCTTGACGAATTCCAGGTTATGCCTAATCATATTCATGGGTTGCTTTGCATCGACAAACCAGATTATCACGACTGGCAACCTAACGCGTTCGGACCACAACGCCAGAATCTAGCCTCAATCCTGCGTGGTTATAAGATAGGCGTAACGACTTATACCGTCCAACACCAAATTGACTTTGGCTGGCAACCGCGCTACCACGACCGGGTCGTGCGAAACGCTGACGAATTAGTTCGTATTTGCCGATATATCATACAGAACCCCGCCAATTGGGAAAGTGACCAGGATAACCTGGCTGGGTTGTACATGTGATGATTTTCAGACGGTTTGTGTAGAGACGCAAGATTTTGCGTCTCCTGTGCGTCAGCCAAAACCATCCGGCGGTGAGACGCAAGATTTTGCCGGTCTGCCGGTGCGGTCTCTACACAAACCACCCAAAAACGTCGTAAATTCGGTGTAAAAACACCTCCGTAATGTTTGCCCTTGAACCTAAAAAACTGTCGTTTTCCGGCCACGAATCCTTTCAATGCCGTAGCCTGTGGCTCAAAAAAGGGTATGATTTTGTAACGGCAGGAAACTCATTTGCCAGCGAAGACGCTGTGGTTGAGTTGGGTGTGGGAAAGAACATGGTGAACGCCATACGGTATTGGATGAAAGCGTTTGGGCTGACCAATGAAAGCGACAAACCAACTCCATTAGCCCAAAAGCTGCTCAATGATGTTGACGGTTGGGACTCTTATCTCGAAGATGAAGGCACGTTATGGCTGCTTCATTATCAGTTAGCGACCACTGCTCGTGCATCTACTTACGGGCTGATTTTCAACGGTCTCCGGCGAGACAAAATCGAATTTACTAAATCGCACTTCCTGAACTATGCCAAACGGCAGGCTGAAATTAGAGGAGAATCTGTTAACGAGAATACCATCAAAAGTGATTTTGAGGTGTTTGTGCGGATGTACCTTCGACCGGATGCAAAAGATCGTGATGAAGGATTGGTCGGCCTAATGACCGAGTTGAACCTAATCAGAGTGTTACGCCGACCCCAACGGGAAGATCACTTAGTTATCGAAAACACCGGGAAATCTAACCTGCCCGATGCCATCCTTTTATATGGTATTCTGGCGAATCGGCAGTTTGATCTCTCTGTCAATTTCAATACCCTGCTAACCGAGCCCGATCAGGTGGGCAGCGTGTTTGCCCTGAATGCCACGGGCCTCTATACCAAGTTGGAGCGCATTGTCGCCGACAAAACCAATACCGCCGTTTTCAGCGATCAAGCGGGCATTCGCGAACTGTCGTTTAAGTCTATTCCTGATTCCATGACCGTTTTAGCCAAGTATTATGCCCGCTAAGTCTTATACCCCCTCCGTCAATATTATCCGCGATGCCAACCGGGAGTCGGTCTATTACCCCACGCCCAACGCATTACGGGTGGTGGATCAGATTGCCGACGATTTCAAAAAAGGCGTTCGGGCATTCAATGTGGTGGGGGCTTACGGCACGGGCAAATCGTCGTTGCTGTGGGCAATGGAACAGAGTCTTCGGGCGGTGGTCGAGAAAGACCGCAAACGCTACTTCGACATCAACTTAGTAGCAAATCCAAAGCCGGATGTAATCAATTTTGTGGGGGAGTACGCATCCATAATCGGCACGTTTGCCGAACGTTTTGGGGCAACTGTAACTGAACCAAAACAGATTCTACACGAGGTTTTCAACCACTATTACGACTTAGGCAAACAGGCAACAAACGATCAACAGCCGCTGTTGGTGCTGGTGCTCGATGAGTTTGGAAAGTTTTTGGAATATGGCGTTGGGCATGAGCCGGAGCGGGAATTTTACTTTATTCAGCAACTTGCCGAGTTCGTTAACAATACCGATTATAACATTTGCCTGATTACGACCGTCCATCAAAACATAGATGCCTATTCGTTTTCATTGAACGAGACGCAACGCAAAGAGTGGACAAAAGTGAAGGGGCGTTTCCGGGAAATCACGTTCAATGAACCCGTTGAGCAGTTGCTGGGTTTGGTTGGCGCACACACAACGAACGCAGGTTTTGTACCCGACAAGGTTGCCAAAGCGGGAATTAAAACCGCGCTGAAATTGGCGCAAAAAAGTAAGGCCGTCAACCTGCCTTCTATTGATGCGGCCAACATTGCAGACAAACTGTTTCCACTCGATTTGCTGAGTGCGGCCACGCTGACGCTGTCGCTTCAACGCTACGGGCAAAACGAGCGGTCGTTGTTCTCATTCCTCGAATCGACCGACTATACGGGACTGAGCCGGGTGAGGCTGTCAGAAGCAAACCCGTTTTATAACGTGGCCAACGTATTCGACTACCTGACGTTCAACTTCTATTCGTACCTAAACTCGAAAGATAACAAGGACTATGCGGCTTGGATGGGGATCCGCTCGACGCTGGAAAAGGTGGAAGGACAGTTTGGTGAGGAAGCCACCCCATACGAGAAATTAGTGAAAACAGTGGGCTTATTGGCCCTGCTGATTCCGTTTAACGCCACGCTTGATAAGGCATTTTTGATTCAGTACGGTCAAACCTGTTTGGGAATTCCCGATACCGAACAGCGTATCAATGACCTCGAACGCTGGAACATTATCAGTTACCGGAACTACCGGGGCCGCTATGTGCCGAACGAAGGCACTGACCTCGATGTGCAGGTAGAACTGAGCCGGGCGGGTAACGACGTGGATCAAATTCGTGATGTGTCAACGCTCCTGCAACGGTACTACCAACTGCCGCCTGTGTTGGCCAAGCGGCACTCTTACCAAAACGGAACACCCCGCCTGTTTGAATACTGGATTTCGGAACGCCCGTTGTCGCGGGTGCCGGAAGGTGAAATCGACGGGTTTATCAACTTGATTTTCAGTGAGATACTCACGCTTGATGCACTATGCAAACACTCAACGGAACAGGGTGAAGCCATTGTATATGCGTATTACCAACATACCGATCAGATTCGCGAGCAGCTTTTCGACATTGAGAAGACCCAAAAAGTAATTGAGCGGCACGAGGAAGATAAGGTTGCCCTGCGCGAACTGTCCCTAATTCTGGAACACCAAAAGAACGTTCTGAATCACCTCATTCTCGATGGGCTGTTTATGCCGGGTCAGGTGACGTGGTTGTTTCAAGGCAAAGAGAAAGCCATTGGAAGCCCGCGCGAACTGAATCAGTGGTTGTCTGAGGTTTGTGGAAACGTGTATAGTGCCGCGCCGACGTTTAAAAACGAGTTAGTGAACCGACCTAAGCTCTCCGGGCAGATTGGTTTGGCCAAACGCAATTATTTACAGGCATTGGTAGCCAATTGGGGAGAGCCGGATTTGGGGTTCGAGGAAGAACGTTTTCCGCCCGAAAAAACAATTTATTTAACGTTGTTGGCTCAAAACGGGCTGACCGAAACAGCAAAGCGGATAAATCCGGGCCTGTTTGAGGAGGAGTTGCCCAATCAACCCGAAGTACCGGAAACCTCATCGTTTTGGCCGCTCTGGAAAACATCGAACTATTTTTTGAACTCCGCCAAGCAATCGCGCCGGTTGGTGGCAGAGATGGTGGATGAGTTGAGTGCGCGGCCTTTTAAACTCAAGCAAGGACTGATTGAGTTTTGGGTGCCTACGTTCCTGTTTATCAAACGCGACGATTTTGCCCTGTTTGAAGAGGGCCGATACGTACCCGACATCACCGCCGATATTCTGGAGTTGGTGATGAAAGAGCCTAAGAAATATGCGATCAAGACGTTCGGGGTCGATGGCCTTCGGCTTAATCTCTTCAACAGCTACCGGCATTTATTTCAGCAAAGCACACAACTACGGTTTACTAATCAGGCGTTTATCGAAACCGTAAAGCCCTTATTGACATTCCACCGCTCGCTGCCTGAATACGCCAAACAGACCAAACGACTGAGCCGGGAGGCTCTTGCCGTGCGGTTGGCTATTGACAAATCAGCGGAGCCGGAGAAAACGTTTTTTGAGGATTTGCCAATGGCCCTCGGCTACTCGTCGGATGCCCTGCAAAACAAACCCGACTTGCTTGAGCCGTTTGTTACACGCTTACAGGAAGCAATTAAGGAAATCCGCACGGCTTACGATGGATTGCTTGGCCGTTTCGAA
>JAJAYX010000713.1 GCA_026785985.1 Rudanella sp.
GTTTAAAGAAGGTAAACGACACGGCTATGGAGTACTCTACGACTCCGACGGTGATAAACAGGAAGCCGGTCAGTACGAAGATGACGAGCTGGTTAACTAATTTTGCGGGCGGGCCACCAAAAACGGTTCGCCCGCTTTTTTATGATCACAGAGACCCCCTCTCACTACGACCACCTGGAGCAGATGTCGGTACACGACCTGCTGATTAACATCAACAACGAAGACATAACCGTGCCATTGGCCGTTGAAAAAGCCATTCCCCAAATCGAAGCCCTGGTGACAGCCACCGCAGAACGAATGCGCACGGGCGGACGACTGTTTTATATCGGGGCTGGCACAAGCGGTCGGCTTGGCGTGGTGGATGCCTCGGAATGTCCGCCCACGTATGGTGTTCCGTTCGATATGGTGATTGGTTTGATTGCCGGTGGCGATGGAGCCATTCGCAAAGCCGTTGAATTTGCGGAAGACGACCCCCAACAAGCCTGGATCGACATGCAGGAATACCAGCTTTCGCCCCAGGACGTGGTGGTGGGCATTGCCGCTTCGGGCCGGACCCCCTACGTGATTGGGGGTTTGCAACAGGCCCGCGAATTTGGCTGCCTGACAGGTTGTGTGGTTTGCAATCCTGGCTCGGCAGTAGCAGCAGCTTGCGAATTTCCGGTTGAAGCTGTTGTAGGCCCGGAGTTTGTAACGGGCAGTACGCGGATGAAGTCGGGGACGGCGCAGAAATTGGTACTGAATATGCTGTCTACCAGCGTTATGATTCGGCTGGGTAAGGTGAAGGGTAACAAGATGGTCGACATGCAGTTGAGCAACATAAAGCTTCAGGATCGGGCGGCCAAAATGGTGATGAGCGAGATCGGCGTATCGCGCGAAGTCGCTGAGGAGCTGCTGGGCAAATTTGGCAATGTCCGGGGGGCCATCGAAGGCTATTCATCCTGATCCACAGCCATTCATACAATTTTTAACAAAAAACAGTTAACGATGCTTGTTTACTAAACAGTGTTCAGTATGTTTGTACCGTTAAGCAAAGGCAAATGGGAATCATTGAAAGGAAGGAGCGGGAACGGGAGGAAATGCGTCGGCTGATTGTGGAGGGAGCACGGCATCTGTTTGTAGCCAATGGCTACGAGAAGGTCAGCATTCGTAACATTGCCGAAGCCATCGAATACAGCCCGGCTACGATCTATCTGTATTTTAAGGACAAGAACGAAATTCTGTACGCCGTTCATTCGCAGGCTTTCGGCAAAATGATGGAGGAGTTTCGTCCGATTTTTACTATCGACGACCCGTTTGAACGATTGGTTGAGATGGGGCGCCGGTATATGCTGTTTGCGGTCGAAAACCCCGAACTGTTTGATATAATGTTCATTGTGACGGCTCCAATGGAAACATTAGAGTGCCGTGAAGATATTTGGAGCGAGGGGCGAATTGCGTTCAACATGCTGGTTCAGGTGGTTCAGGATTGCATCAAAGCGGGTATTTTCAAGGTTGAGGATGCCGAAGTAGCGGCTATGATGATCTGGAGCAATATTCACGGTCACACGGCTTTGTTTCTGCGGAAACGTATGATGATGTTCCCTGAAGAACGCCGACAAGTGCTGATGACTGAAGCATTTACGTTGTTCTGCGACACCATGAAAAAAGGGCTTAACTAATCACGGACTATTTTTTTATCCACTCACTAAACACTGTTCACTAACTATTGATTGATTATGAAACAGCTCCACAACTCAATCAGATACCTTCCCCAACGCCCAGCCTGGCGCTGGTTTGTGCTGGTATTCATCATTTATCTCTCATCCGCTTCGGCGGGCCGATTCATCAGTACCGCATCGGCCCAACCGCCACCTACCACCATTCTCGATGAATACGTGCAGATGGGGCTGCAAAACAACCTCGCGCTTCGGCAGGAGTCGCTGGACGTTCGCCGGGTGACGGAGTCGCTGAATCAGGCAAGGGCTTTGTTTTACCCCCGCGTCACGTTCAACCCAACCTATTCGCTGGCGGCTGGCGGTCGGCGGTTGGAGTTCCCCATTGGTGATCTGATTAACCCGATCTACAGCACCCTCAACCGCCTGACCGGCGCCGAACGCTTCCCAACCAACCTCGAAAACGTGAATGAGTTGCTGGCTCCCAACAACTTCCACGACACGCGGGTGAACGTTCAATACGCCATTTATAACACCGATATTCAGTACAACTACCTCATTCAGAAGAATTTGCTCACTGCTCAACAGGCCCGTCGGCAGGTGATTGAAAACGAACTGCGCTACACCATTGCCACGGCCTATTACCAATATCTGCAAACACTGGACGCGATTCGGATTTTCACAAACTCAAAAACTATCCTGCGCGAACTGGTGAAGCTGAACCAGAAATTAGTGAATAACAACGTGGCGACAAAAGACGTGGTTACGTCGGCAGAATATGAAGTAAGCAAACTGGATCAGCAAATGGCGGTGGCCGAGAAAAACCGCGAAACGGCCCGCGCCTACGTCAACTTCCTGCTCAACCGCGACCTGCTCACCGCCCTGAAGGTGGACAGCACCCTGCTCACCAACCCGCTCCCCGCCCCCGCCGAGTCGGTGGTGAGTCTGGAGGAGGTCGCGCTGGTGCAACGCAAGGAGTTGGCTCAGTTGCAGGGGTCGTTGCAGGCGGCTCAAACAGCCATCAAACTGAACGAGGCCAACGCCAAAATCCCGTCAATTTATATAGGTGGATACGCTGGCTTTCAGGGCTTTGGCTACACGTTCAGGAATCAGGCTTATACGATCGGGCAGTTGGGCCTCACCTGGGACTTGTTCAAGGGCTACGAGAAACGCTCGAAAATTCAGCAGGCCAAAATCCAGGCCGAGTCGGTGCAGACCCGGCTAACGGAGGTGCAACAGCAAATTCGGTTGCAGGTGGTGCAGGCTTTCTACGAAGCCGATGCCGCCGATGAAAGCCTTCGGGCCACGGGACAGGGCGTAACGGCAACGGGTCAGACGCTCCGCATCATCGACAGCAAATACCGCAACGGGCAAGCCTTGTTGATCGAGTTTCTGAAAGCCCAAAACGACCACCTCACGGCGCAGATTCAGCAGTCGCTGGCCAAAATGGACGTGCGCCTGAAACGGGCCGCGCTGGATCGGGTCACGGCGGTGAAATAATGAATAATGCGTGATGATTAATGAATAATGCTCTCCCGCCCGTGGAATCGCAGTGGGAAGGATCAACTTTAACCACCATAAACCATGATTTACGCTTTACTTAATACGCTTATTCTCCTGGCTCTCAGCCTTCTTCATGCCTATTGGGGATTCGGTGGTCGCTGGGGCTGGCACGAAGCCCTGCCCGAACGCGATGGCGTGAAGGTGCTGAAACCCCATGCAGTCGATTGCTTTGTAGTCGCCCTGGGTTTGGCCCTGTTTGCCGGGTTACACCTGCACCGCATGGGCTGGCTCCCGGTTAGTTTGCCCAACTGGATTACCCAATATGGCCTCTGGCTTATTGGCGGGCTATTTATGATACGGGCCATCGGCGAGTTTCGGTATGTGGGCCTGTTCAAACAAATACGCGACAGCCGGTTTGCCTACTTAGATACCCGCTTTTATATCCCGCTTTGTTTGGTTTTGAGTGCAAACGCTTTCCTGACAAATTATTATTGATAACCATGAAACCACTACAACTCTTTCTCTCTCTGCGCATTACCGTTCTGATCTGGGCTTGTGGCAGTAAAGCCGGATACCAAAAAAAACGGGCCGCTACCTCCGAATTAAACGAAACGGTCGTCCCCGTGAAATTATCCCCCGTGCAGATGGTGACCCGTGCCGAACCCGTTACCGCTTCGGGCCTGTTGTCGTCGGCCCAAGAAGCCCGGCTGTCGTTCAAGATTGGCGGCATTATCAACAAACTGTATGTTGACGAAGGCCAAACCGTTCGGAAAGGGCAGTTGCTGGCCACGCTGATCCTCACCGAAATCAACGCGCAGGTTAGCCAGGCACAGTTGTCGGTTGAGAAATCGGAGCGGGACATGAACCGGGTCAAGGCCATGTATGCCGATACAGCCGCCACGCTCGAACAAATGCAAAACGCCACCACGGGCAGTAGTGTGGCCCGCCAAAACCTGACCATCGCCCGGTTTAACCAGTCCTACGCCCAAATCCGCTCGTCGGTGGATGGCACCGTGA